>JAKPGY010000184.1 GCA_029550685.1 Bacillota bacterium | reverse complement strand
CTCGCTCCGGGACTCCTCGCCTGCAACCCATCGGCTTACTTCGGTGCGAAGCGGACCGCTCGGAATTCGGCATACATGCACTCAGTCCTCGCTGCTCGAAACGTCCTGTTTCTCGCTCCGCTTCGCAGCCCTCAGTTTCGCCGTGGGTTGCAACGGCTCGTCGTAGTCGCTCGCCCCGCTAATAACCCTGCTTAAGCCGCACAGCGATGTTTTCGTTCATCGTGGTCTACACCACCGGTGATAATTGCTGTGAAAATTACCTCTCCATGTCATCGCCCCCTTCGGGGACTTCTGATGCTCGCTGACGCTCACTACTAATGTTGCGAGGAGCGGAGCGACGTGGCGATCTCAAAAAGCTATTGTATGTGTCATCGCTCTAAAGGACTACCCCCTTCGGGGACATCTGATGTGTTCAAACCCTACGAGTTATGAACACAATTAGGGTTGCTGATGTTCGCTTACGCTCACTATTAATGTTGCTAGGCCTCGGAGTGCCGTGGCGATCTCATTCAACATACCTGCATGACCCGTGAGAGATTGCTTCGCTGCGCTCGCAATAACGCACATGATGGCTGTAGGTAGAGATTGCCACGCCCCGTCGGGGCTCGCAATGACACGAAAGGTAATTTTCATTTATCGTGGATTGTTCTTAATGTGATAATTGCAATGACAGCGTTTCCTTCTCATTGCCAGTATACCGGTTTGCCGGTGATGGAGCGGATCAACTGAGCCAGGTCATTCATTTGCTGGGAGGAAGGGGGCTGGGTTCTGTGCAGGGTATAATCCAGACCCAGCAGGTCCCACTTGTGGGCTCCCAGGGCATGGTAGGGCAGTAGGTCAATCCTCTCCACCCTGTCCAAAGTCTTGACCAGTTCGGCCATGGCAGTTACATCCTGGGGATTATCGGTTAAATCAGGTACCACTACATAGCGAATCCACAGCCTCACATTATGTTGGTTAATAAGACATAGATTTGCGATATTCAGCTGATTGCCGAGTCCAGTCAACTGGTGGCTTTTTTGGGAGTCAATGTGCTTGATATCGGCCAGAAATAGGTCGGTAACCGGCAGCACCCTTTCCACCTTGGAGGTGCTGACATACAAGGAAGTGTCTATGGCGGTGGAAATATGCTCTGCCTGGCAGGCTGTAAACAACTCTTCCACGAATTCTGCCTGCAGCAAGGGTTCGCCTCCTGATACGGTCACTCCACCTCCGGAAGCACGGAAATAGGGAATACCCCGGCGGATTATTTTAATTAACTCAGCTGCAGTATATTCCTGAGCCGAAGCATTGGCCATTGACCAGGTATCCGGGTTTTGGCAATACCGGCAGCGCAAGGGACAGCCCTGCAAGAATATCACCGTGCGGATACCGGGGCCATCCAGAGTGCTGAAGGTATCTATAGAATGAACCAGTCCCATTTCTACATCCTCTTATAGAAGGTGCGGGCGATAATCTCTTCCTGCTGTTCCCGGTTCAGCTTGGTGAAATGTACTGCATAGCCGGACACGCGGATGGTCAGATCAGGATACTGTTCAGGATGTTCCATGGCTTCCCGCAGGGTTTCCAGGTTAAGTACGTTTACATTGATATGGTGAGGTTCCTGGGCAAAATACCCGCATAAAAAGCCTACCAGATTGTTGATACGCTCAGCTTCGCTGCTGCCCAGGGCATTGGGGACGATGGAAAAAGTATAGGAGATTCCATCGCGGGCAAAGCCATATGGCAGTTTGGCTACCGAATTGGCAGCGGCTATGGCACCATGCTCTTCGCGACCGTGCATGGGGTTGGCTCCCGGGGCCAGAGGTTCCCCGCGTTTGCGCCCGTCAGGGGTGGTGCCGGTGTGCTTGCCGTACATTACATTGGAAGTAATGGTCAAAATGGACAGGGTATGCAGGGAATTCTTGTAACTGGGGTAGCGGCGCAGCTTGCGCATAAAGGTCTTGACCAGATCTACCGCTATCATGTCCACCCGGTCATCATCATTGCCGAACTTAGGAAAGTCCCCTTCTATTTCAAAATCAATTATTAAACCGCTCTGGTCACGAATGGGTTTCACCCGGGCATAGCGTATCGCGCTGAGAGAATCAGTTACCACTGATAGTCCGGCTATACCGAAAGCGATAAAATGAGTGAGGTCGGTATCATGCAAGGCCATTTCGATGCGTTCATATGAGTAGCGATCATGCATGTAATGAATCACATTCATGGTATTGACATACAGCTTGGCCAGCCAGTCCATCTGTTTGTCCAGCCGGTGCATCACCTGATCATAGTCCAGGACATCATCAGGGTATACCGGCATTTCCAGTCCTACCTGCTGGCCGGTTATTTCATCCCGGCCTCCGTTAAGGGCATACAGCAATAGTTTAGCCAGATTACACCGGGCGCCAAAGTACTGGCTTTCCTTGCCCATACGCATAGCCGATACGCAGCAGGCAATGCCGTAATCATCTCCATAAAAGGGACGCATAATATCATCATTCTCATACTGGATAGCACTGGTGGTTATGGAAAGGTGGGCGCAGTACTCCATAAAGGGGCGGGGCAGGTGATTGGACCATAAAACCGTCAGGTTAGGTTCGGGGGATGGGCCCAAGGTTTCCAGGGTATGCAGCATCCGGTAAGTTGTTTTGGTTACCAGAGTACGTCCATCAACTCCCATTCCGCCTAGAGCCTCAGTTATCCAGTTAGGGTCTCCGGCAAACAGGTCACTGTAACCGGGAGTACGCAGGTGACGCACCAGGCGTAACTTGATGACCAGCTGGTCTACCAGCTCCTGAGCCTCAGCTTCGGTTAGAACTCCGGCCTGCAGATCTCTTTCAATATATATGTCCAGGAAGGTGGAAACCCGGCCCAAGCTCATAGCCGCTCCGTTTTGCTCTTTGATAGCAGCCAGAAAACCAAAATATAGCCACTGTACCGCTTGGGTAGCGTTGGCGGCCGGCTGGGAGATGTCAAAACCGTAGCTTAAGGCCATCTCCTTTAATTCCTTTAAAGCCTGGATCTGATCGTACAGTTCTTCCCGCTGGCGTATAACCTGATCGGTCATTACATCACTGGTCAACTTGCGATCCAGCTCTTTAGCTTCAATGAGCCGATCAACGCCATAAAGAGCTACACGCCGGTAATCGCCGATGATCCGTCCCCGTCCGTAAGAGTCAGGTAAACCAGTGATGATGCCCGATTTACGAGCCAGGCGCATTTCCGCGGTATAGACGGTAAAAACACCTTCATTATGAGTGCGCCGGTGTTTGGAAAAGAACTCCTCTACCTGGGGATTTATCCGGTAGCCGTATGCCTGGCAGGCATTAACAGCATGGCGCAGGCCGCCGTAAACCTGAATGGCGCGCTTCAAGGGCTCATCAGTTTGCAATCCCACTATTAATTCCAACTCCCGATTAATGTAGCCGGGGGGATGGCTGGTTATATTTAGAGGAATGTCGGGGTCAACAGCATAAACCCCCTGGCGCTTGCGCTCTTCAGCCAGCAGGGAGCGGCATTTTTCCCACAGACGTTTAGTACGTTCGGTAGGCGGAGATAGAAAGGAGGCATCCTCCAGATACGGACGATAGTTCTTCTGAATAAAATCCCGTACATCTATTTCATACATCCATTGTCCCGGATTAAAACTGTGCCAGGGATCCATTGCATCTACTTCCTTTCCACTGGAGTTCAGTTGTAGTATTTACCCACTGCCCAGAAAAATTACGGAATAATAAAGGGATCAGGTGGACTGTGCCATTTACGATAGGTGTCCACCTGGCCTATAATTATGAAGATCCTAAGTTGGAGCTGAATAGCATGCTGGTTTTGCAGGCGCAGAAATTAAATAAATATTATGGTGATCGCCAGATCTTGAACGAGGTTAGTTTTACCCTCCAAAAAGGGGAAAGAGTGGGCCTGGTAGGAGTGAATGGGTGCGGGAAAAGCACTTTGTTGAAATGTCTTACTGGCGAAGTTATTCCGGACAGCGGCGAAGTGTGGATCTCAGCTCAGTGCAGGGTGGCTTGTCTGGAACAAATGCCTGACTATAATCCGGAATCTACTCCCTGGGATATAGTAATGGGAGCTTACAGCAATCTACTGCAGATGCGACAGGATATGAGAAGCATGGAATTGGCCATGGAAAAGGAGGACCAGGACCTGGAGAGCATTATGAACCGGTATGCTCAGCTCACGGAAAGCTATGAGCGAGCCAATGGCTTTGCCTGTGAAACAATCGCCCGGCGTATTTTGACGGGCTTGGGTTTTGCGGAGCAGGATTTTCATCGCAGTATTGCCGGGTTCAGCGGGGGGCAAAAAACCCGCATCGTTCTGGCCAGACTGCTAGCAGAAGAACCGGATATTTTACTGCTGGATGAGCCCACCAACCACTTGGATCTGACTTCTCTGGAATGGCTGGAGGAGTTTTTGCTTGGCTACCCGGGCAGTATCCTAGTAGTTTCCCATGACCGGCGCTTCCTGGATAAAGTGGTTACCCGCATACTGGATTTGCATCAGGGAAGGCTTGACTCCTATCCAGGCAATTATACTGATTTCATGGTCCAGAAACAGACGCGCCTCCAGGCCATGGAGAAGGCTTATCAAAAGCAGCAGGAAGAGATAAGAAAGACCGAGGAATTTATCCGCCGCTATAAAGCAGGGGTCAAAGCCCGGCAGGCCCGGGGCAGGCAAGCTCAGCTGCAGCGCATGGAGAAGCTGGAACGTCCCAGCCAGAACGCCCGTATAGCCAACTGGAACCTGGAAGTGAAGGTGGAGAGCGGTCAAGATGTTTTAACCATCAGCGGTTTAGCCAAAAGCTATCCGGGCTGCCACCTGTTTTCCGGAGTAGATCTTTTGCTGCGCAAAGGGGAACGGGCTGCCCTGATTGGCCCTAATGGATGCGGCAAGAGTACCCTGCTGAAGATCATAGTAGGCGAAGAAACTGCCGATGAAGGCCAGATCCGGCTGGGTTCCAAGGTGCAAGTGGGCTATTTTGCCCAGCAGCACGAAGGGTTGAATCCTGAGCTGACGGTTTTGGATGAATTGATCTATAACAGTGACTGTACGGTGGAAGAAGCCCGTACCCTGTTGGGGCGTATGCTTTTTACCGGAGATGACGTATTTAAAAAGGTAAAGGATTTGTCCGGGGGTGAAAGAGCCCGGCTGGCTCTGCTCATGATGCTGCTGACCAGTGCTAACTTCCTGGTGCTGGACGAGCCCACTAATCATATGGATATGGAGAGCCGCCTGGTGGTTGAGGATATGCTCAGCCAGTTTAACGGAACCCTGCTGGTAGTATCCCATGACCGCAGTTTGATTGACGCTCTGGCTACCCGGGTATTGGTGTTCGAAAAGGGCGGTCTGGCCAGCTATACTGGCAATTACAGTGACTATAAGGATAGACAGGCTCAGCAGCGAGAGACTGTTAATAATAAGGATAAAAATCAAGAGGCCTTCACTGATCAGCAACAATACCGGCACCATCAGAAAGAGATCCAGCGAATGCTAACCAGGATGCAACGGGAAAAGGAACAAGCCGAAGCAGCTCTGGCAGCACTGGAAAAGCGCATCAATGAGGTAGAACGTGATCTGGCTGATCCGGAGTTTTTTGCTGATCCGGATGCAGCGGCTCGCTTGGGAAAAGAATATGAAGAGCTACTGGAACAATACGAGCAGGCTTTCTATAACTGGGAGCAACTCAACCAGCAGTGGGAAGAGTTTAACGAAAGCCAGAAATAGCCTAAGGCGTTACCGTTTTCCCCTGTCTCATCATAGACTACCAGGGGAGGGGTAGCTGGTGGCGATACCGGCCTGGATGTGGATAACACTGCTGGTGGCTTGGTTATTGATACTGCATTTCGGTAAAATATGGTTGCGGCGCTGGGCGTGGAAGAACATGTTCAGTAATGGGCAAGCTGTTAGAGCTGTAGAAGAATCAGATGAGAAATAAAATTAACCGCCATAAAGAAAGGGCAGATGTATTGAACAGAGTTGTATTGGCCGGAATAGGCCCAGGGTTTGACAAACAAGAGAATGATCCGGATTTGCAGGAAATGAAAGGCCTCATTGAAGCAGCCGGTTTGGAGCTGGTTGCAGTTATGCTGCAGTCCCGGCACTGGCCGGATCGGGCTACCTATATAGGCAAAGGCAAACTGCTTGAGCTCCGGCATCTGGTGGACGAGCTGGAGGCTGACGAAGTGGTTTTCAATGTGGACCTGAGCCCTCTGCAGATTCGCAACCTGGAACAAGCTCTGGAGGTAAGCATCATTGATCGCACCATGCTGATTTTGCAGATATTTAAGCAAAGAGCCCATTCTCATGAGGGTAAACTGCAGGTGGAGCTGGCTGCTTTGCAGTACCAGTTGCCCCGTCTCACAGGACGCGGTCAGGCAATGAGCCGTTTGGGAGGCGGGAAGTTAAGAGGAGCCGGCGAACAGCAGCTGGAGTTAGATCGACGCTACCTTCGCAAACGGATTCAGGACATTAAGAACCAGCTGGCCAAAGTGGAGAAAACCAGAGAGCTGCACAGCCAACGCCGCCAGCGCCAGGGATTGAAGACTGCCTCTTTGGTAGGCTATACTAATGCCGGAAAGTCTTCTTTATTTAATGCCATCTGCCGTAAGGCTCACAGCAGTGGTCAGGAACAGGTGGCCGCTGACCAGCGTTTGTTTCAGACCCTGGATACTACCACCCGCAATGTGAAACTGCCCTCAGGGCGGGAATTGCTGCTAACCGATACGGTGGGATTTATTAACAAGCTTCCTCCCCACCTGGTAGCTGCTTTCCGTTCCACTCTTAAGGAGACGGTCGACGCCGACCTGCTGCTGCACGTGGTGGATAGATCCGATCCTTTATACCTGGATAAAATGGCGGTGGTAGAAGACCTGCTGAACGATCTGAAGGCTGACGACAAGCCTACTTTGGTAGTGTTTAATAAAATAGATCTTTTAGCTCAATCTTGCTCATACCATGACATAGTTACCGTGTCAGCTCGAACCGGACAGGGTATAGACGAATTGCTGTATCGTGTCGATGTTATGCTGCAAAATACCTGTTAGCTCACCTGGACAGTTCGGGCGGCAGGATGTAAAATAAGTGGGATTTAATAAAGGAATCGAGGAGAAATCATGGTGGCATCTAAATATAAGCTGCGTCAGATTGGCATTCTTATCCTGGTATTCGCAGGATTTTTTTTCATTGGAAACTTGATAGCTGATTTTTTCACCGAATCATCGGTGACGGAAAAGGTGGAAAAGGGTAAACCGGTTAACATTTTGATAATGGGAATTGATGCCCGCAATGCCGACCAGAACTCCCGCAGTGACACTATGATTGTGGCCAGCATCGACCGGAAAACTAAAAAGGTGGTCCTGGTGTGGATCCCCCGCGACACCCGGGTAGAAGTTTCCCCCAATCGCTACGACAAAATCAACAGTGTAAATGTGCTGAAAGGACCGGAAGAAGCTTGCAGGGTAGCGGGAAAGCTTTTGGATACCCGGATTAATTATTATGTCGTAACTAACTTTGCGGGATTTGAAAAGATCATAGATATCCTGGGCGGGGTAGAAATTGAAGTAGAATCGGCTATGGCTCATTATGACCCCAATCCCAAACTGAATATAAACCTGTCACCGGGCAAGCAGCGCTTGAATGGATATGAAGCCCTGAGCTATGTCAGATACCGGGGCGGGCCAACTGCCGATATAGGCCGCACCGCAAGACAGCAGAAGTTTGTTAAAGCCTTGGCCAAGGAAATGTTTAAGACCAGCAACATTACCAAGCTGCCGGAACTGGTCCCGGAAATAAGCCAAAACGTACATACAAATATTCCGGCTTCCGATATGCTGTTTTTGATGCAGGTAGCCCGCGAATTCGATGCCAGCAGTATAGTTACCCAGACCTTGCCGGGTTATCCTTTTACTGATCCGAAAACGGGGGCCAGCTATTGGGAAGCAGACAAGGATATAGCTAAGGGAATACTGGATGATTTGTTTAACGGCAAAACCTATGATGTAGCTCAGGATCCGCCTCACTGGGTGCAGCCTGCCGAACATCCGGTTACCAACGAGCTGCTGGAAGAAGAAGTGCCTCCTGAACTGACTGAGGACCCGTCTGAGGTGGTTGATACTGAGGCAGGCACGGGTCCGGAGGGGTATATCACCGAGGAACGACCTTCCGGGGACCAGCCTGGGGAAGGGGAGACTACCCCTCCTGACGAAAATGACCCGAATAATCCCAAAACACCCGAACCGGAAGTTCCTGCTGAGGAGCCTGCTCCTGATGCAGAACCCCCCCAACCTCCTAACCCAGCAAACCCATAATCGAATTCAGAAACCGCCCTGTAAAGGGCGGTTTCAGCGTGTCAAAAAAGCTATCAGAAGTTGGATATTTGAGATTGCCACGCCCCTTTCAGGGGAAGATTTCATAGTTCAGAAGGACCGGGAGCTATATCACTCATATTAACGTCTCGAGAAGAGAGTTGAGTGGATTGCGTTAATAACTGGTTTAATGTGTGTATTTTATCAAATTGTTCATTTACATAGGTTAAATTATCATCTCCTATGAAATCATTGCCAACTGATTTATATGCAAACGTAATTTCAACTATATTAGCCGTAAAACTCTTATACCATTCCAGTTGCTCTTCGGTTGTAGAAATCTCTGCTCTAGAAGATAAGAAATCCAGGGTATTACGTAACGCATCTAAAGTTTCAAAACGATACATAAATCCTTCTTTTTTGTAGGGATCAATGATTTTTTCGCATATATCCTTGGGAACATTCCCGTTGATAAATTCCCGTGAAACATATAAATCATTTGTCTGGATGAACATATCTAATTGGGATTTCAATTTGAGAATGTTGTCGTGAGAATAACTATCTTTTGCCGTTTCCGACAACATTATTAGGCCACTAAGAAAATTATCATTTTCAGCTCTTAAACAGTTTTCAATAGCTGCTGAAAATTGAACATTAGTGGAGTTATCATTTAAAGTGGAGTTATTATTTAAGCAGCCTGTTACAGCCATTACACAAAGCAGTAGTATGCCAATCATTGAAAAACGTTTCATAAAATATCCCCCATAAATGGTTAGATTAAATATGTTTTTTACCGTTATTGCCTTTCGGCTCCCTATATATTTTTTCAGTTCTTGAGCCCTTGATTATGTACTTGGTACTATTATCCCAGCCGGGGACTTTAACCCATTTGACCATACCGGATGCACGAAACTGTACTATATAGGTAGTACGGCTCCAGATAAAGATTAGCTACGATAAAAGGCATTAGTATCACTTTTCTCCCATTTTGCTTCTTGAACCTGGGTAGTAACTGAATAGTTTATGGACCCTGATACAATACCGGGGTAAGTAAATGTTATTCCACTAGTCGTGTTGTATGTTTTTTGAACTAAACCGTAAGTATGAGTATATTTTGCCCCAAAATCAATCCATCCCGTTGAATTGGGTACAACATAAACTGCGTCATAGTAAGTGGTCCAATAATTAAAATCCTTATCATGTACGTTAAATAGCAATAGGCCATTGTTGTATTGAGTTGAGTCCCGTAGAGTTGAATAACCATCTGTGCTATATAACCAATAAGAAGCTTTTGTAGAATCCCAGTATATTCCTAAAGTATCATAACTGGCAGGAATGCTTTCCAACCTACTTACAGAATAATTTGCTATCAATCTCCAGTATGAATCACCACTCCGATGGTACGCACCTATTTCCAGATCTAGATCCAGATCATCCAGATCTAATGGATTCTAAGGCCATTACTGAGTTATTGATGCCATTTTAACTGCAGTTTGGGCATCTTTTATTACTGCTTCAATACCTATTCTAGCATAAACACCTTCCCTCAATCGTTACTATTGTGAAGAACAAAAAACTCATTCGCAAAAAAGAGGTGAATATCTGGACCATTCCTGAGTGAAATGCCATTCGTGTTAGATTTTGACCCTTTCGGCTCCAAGCTATTGCTTTATATTACCAATCTAGTATATATATTGTAGATGGCTACAACTTATAAGGGGAAAAATGGAAACAAACTAAAAGAAAGGTGGAATCTGTGAAGAGAGTCATTTGGAGATTAAGTTTATATTCGTTTTCCCTGCTACTACTAGTCATGCTATATTCGTTTCTTCCTATCCATTACAAGGGGTTCTATGAAGGTATATACAACTCTAAAGTGGGTTTTATTTTTGGTTTTGCATTCCACAATCTTATCAACAGTTTTATGCCCGGTGTTTTTGCCATCGGTTATACAGCTTGTGTTCTTCCTGTACTCAATGATAATGCAAGGCAACAGAGCATTTTGGTTGTTAACGCCATATTATTAATCGTTGTATCGGTTGCTATTGGATTAGTTCTGTTTTATACATCTATTCTGCACTATGATGACTCGGCCAGGTTCACAAGAACAATGACAGCAGTTGGCTTATTGAATATAGTCCTTTCATTTATGTTAAAAGCGAAACAATTAGAGACTATCAACGATAGGTGAACCCATTTTGCTAATTTACTATTTTGAAGTTTGCCTTGTTGTAGGAAAGATATAAAGAATAATGGTGTATGGAAAATCTCTCAAGAAAAATGGGACTTTTTGCCGGGAGAAGGTCCGTAACAATGATTGCTGCTTCAATAGTCTTTTTGGGCAGTGACATTTATGTTCAAGATCGCTCAGTTACTTATAGTGGCTAATAAAATCGAATCAAAACATAACCGCACCAGTAAATATAATGCTTGCGACAGCTGGATAGCCATTTATCTTGACTAGTAAGGCTGGGAACAGAAGACTTTTCTCTATACGGTTTCGAGAGGTCAGGTTTGGGGTTGGTTAAATCACTATGTGTGGGGGAAAGGAGATACAGGTTTGAAAAGCAGGGGGCTTCTTATCTTAATGTTATCTGTGTTCGTGTTTGCTTTACTCGGATGCCACGGATGGAATAACAACCAGGAAGGGGTTTCCGAGGAAAGTATCAGGCTTGCCATAGAACCGGAAATAAGCGGCATACAAAACCTGGACATTAAGTTTATTGAAAATTTTCGAGGAAATCCGTTAGTTATGGATTCTTTTGATTTAGGTGATGGACATTATATAGCCTGCCGGCATGTGGATAAGCACAATCGTTTAAGCGGAGGCAGTGGACCTGCTAAAGCAGATACCAGCCAACCGCTTTCTGTGGTCAGTTTTGGTAGTGACACAGAAAACTATTTTATAACTTACGGAGAAGTCTATGATTCCAGCATCAATACTATTGAAATTATCTATGACAACGGGGAAAACAAGCGAGTTGAGCCCAGGGACGCTGCTTTTTTGTTTGTCGCCAATCAAGACGTAAATGGGCCCGTGACGCTTAACGCTTATGATAGTACCGGGCAGGTTGTATTTAGTTTGCCCTAACTGGTAGTGAGACCAAGAAATGCAGTACTAATGAATCTTTTTTCCAGTGGAAATATAAAGGAGACCATAACGTGATATAGCAAGAACAAATAAATCTGGTTAAAGAGTACCAGTGCAGTTGCCCAGAGTTGGAACTGAAGCTGAAAAATTCACAACCTTTCAATTCCGTGCAAATGCTAACTGTGAGCAAATTTATAACCTGGCTCAGTCGAAGGAAGTAATTTATGTTACACTTCCTCCTAAAGGTAAAATAGTTTTGCCATCACGACCTCCACAAGAATTAGGCGATAGTCCCCTGCTTCCCTGAAGTACATTGACGTCGCTATAGCTCCTCGCAATTATCACCTGTGGTGCAGGCCACGATGAATGAAAATACCCTCTCAGACGTAGGGGAGGCTTTAGCCTCCCAGCGGAAGGCCACTCCAGTACACCCTATGTTCGCTGGCGCTCACTAAAACTCCCTCTTGAGTAGCGGAAACTTAAGTTTCCGCTACCGGGACTCCTTGCGGACGATATAAGAGGCTTACCTATGTCGGAAGCTAAAGCTTCCGCTTCGCACCGAAGTAAGCCGGTGTGTTGCAGGCGAGGGGTCCCGGAGCGAGCCGGCTAATACTCCTGCATCCCGGCTAACAGTACTGCTAAGCCGTGGTTAGCGCAGGTGGACATAGAGATCGCCACGCGCTACGCGCTCGCGATGACAGTACAGCTGTCTTTTGCACTAACGCGAGGACAGTTTTCACAGCAATGACACGAAAGACTGCTCTTTGTCTTTGCCCTTCCAGTACTACTCATGCGCCCCCAAAAGAGTGCGCTTTTTAGGCTGTGTGGGTGCATAGTGTTATTTATCGTTATAGTAGCAGGCCAGGACCTCTCCGAAATAGAGCATGTGATAATCCTCATCAGCGTAAAAACTGGCACGAATTTCAGAGTCCAGGTCATCGGGATTAAGGGCTTGTTTGTATAACGTGCGGCATTCCAGGATTAACCCGCAATTGTCAATAACCGGTCCTTCAACTGTCTGTGCTTGCGCCACCGGAATGTTCAGTTCCTTGAACTTATCCATATCTCGCCCGGACAGTGTGCCCGCCTGGGCCAGCAATTCTTTATATTTACCTGCACGGGGCAGGCTGACCGTAAAGGTGTCGGCGGCTTCCATCAGCTCGAAAGTGTAACGGGAATATCTCACCATTACCATTAGGATGGGCTTTCTCCACATAAAGCCCATTAAACCCCAGCCGATGGTCATAGTATTGGCTAAACCGTTAGCCTGCACGGAAAGAAAAGCTCCTTTAGGAAGCTGGGTCAGTAGTTCTGTCGCGCTGTCAAAAAAAACCTGCCGTATACTCATACATTTTCCTCCTAAATCATCATCTTAAATAAAAGTATAGACTTTTGCCCTGGAAACGTTAATTCTCAGTTTACCCACACTGGATAGCTTACCTTCTGATTAAGAGTAATTTGCGTTATAGTCCGGGAACCAATGCGTTTTATAAATAAATCGCTGGGCTGTTCCGGTAAGGAAAAGAAAGCCGTTGGGATTGACAGCGCCAGCACATAATATTGATGATCAGGAGAAAAACAGCCCGGGTAAATCTTGAGACTCTTGCCGTGGAGGAAATCTAGCTCCTGGTCTAGGGAGGCTGGGGAATAAAGGTGCAATCTTTGGTAGAACCAGGGGAAAAAATCACCGTAATACTCTCGAGCTATGAGAGCCAACAGATTTCCATCTTCTGACCAGACCGCACTATGGTCATTACGGCTGAATTCCTTCAATTCTCCGGTAAGCAGGTTATAACTGTAAGTAAGAGTATTCCGGTCTGCTGGCAGTTGGGAAAATATCACTAACTGGTGACTGCCGGGATGGGCGGCAAAGCCGGTAATATCTTCACCAGGCAGGGACAAGACTTTCTGGTCATGGCCAGTTTCACAGTGCACTTTGCGCAGGTTGTACCGGCCTTGCCGGTACACTAAAGTCAGGCTGTCGGCCAGCCATTGTCCCATGCTGCCCTCCAGTTTGAAACGGGGTTGAGCATTGGCTGAACTGATAACCAGACTGCCATTGATGATTATTTTATGACTATCAGGGGACCAGTTCAAATGCTCGGCCTTATTAGCCAAACGGAATGATCTGCTGATATTGCTGGAGCGGTCATATAGTTTCAGTTCGCAGCGGCTACCGTCCAAGATGGCTGCTTTACGGTGATGCGGAGATATATAAAGTTGAGCCGGAAAACTGACCTCGGCACTAAAAAGACTTGTGCTGCGGAAGTCCTCCAGATGCAGCTGTTCCAATTTAGCCTGCCGGTTCTTGTATTCCAGATATATTATCGAACCCTGGTAATCCTGGCGTTGCCTGGGAAGAACGACCATATCACCGGGTAAAAGTGTACCCGGCGGGTGCCAGGGATTGGCTTTCTTGATATCCGCAATTGGAATAGCATACCGCTGGGCTATGCTTTCTAGAGTGTCCCCTTTCATGGCTAGATGAAAGGTTAGGGGAGGAGGTATGATCAGCAGTTGTCCTGGCTCGATGCTAAAGTCTGGACCGGGCAGTTGATTACTTTTAATAATATCTTCACTGGCTTTGTTAAACAGCTTGGCTATCTGGGCGATATTGTCTTGGCTTGTTGCACGGTAAAAATAGCGGTGATTGGGAAATGGCATAACTGTACCCAAGGCCAGGTAAGTGTTGCTTCCCGCTACTCCATCGGCAGCTATCCCTGCGTCTTGCTGAAACTGAAGCAAGGCTTTTTCTGTACGCTGGTCAAAAAAACCATTGGGTGTTTTGGTACAATAACCAAGCTGGTATAAGATGTACTGCAAAAAGTAGGTGTCCAGACCATGGCGCCCTTTTTTTAGGGTTCTTCCCCCCAGCGGGCACCAGCATATAAGTTTGTCAAAATCCTCTGGACCGGCAATACCATCCGCTTTTAGATCGGGAAAGCAACTTTGAAAAGAACGGAGAGCTTGTTCGGTTGTGAGGCCAAAACGGCCATTAGCTGGACGGTTTAGCTGAGTGCGTCGAAAAGCAGCCAGGCGATTTTGCAGAACAGCCGTATCTGGCCCCCGGGACCCGCATCCTAACAAGCGTGAAGAAAAAACCGGCTCATTGTGAGCATAGCTTCCTATGCGATGACCCAGGTAATAATAAGTCTCTTGATCCACCACCCCATTAGCTGGCAGTCCAAAGTAACGCTGGAACTGTTTGACAGCTTGACGGGTTTGCTGGCCAAAGACCCCGTCAAGCGGCGGTGGTTGGGAGATCATAGTTGGCGGGCATAGATGCAAAAGACTCTGTAAAACTTTTACGTCGTTACCCTCCATATAAGGAATTTTTATCCGCAGTATACGGCTGCCGAAATAATGATATGGAGGCTCTTTTCGGGAGCGCACCTAATCAATCCTTTGTACCATATTTCCTATCCAATTGTATGAGAAGTAAATAGAAAAGGTGACAAAACTGTCTGGAGAAGGCTGGTGAAGGGTCTTCCCCTTGCATTCTTTCGGACCGTCCTGGTAAAATGGAACCTAGGTTTTCACAGGATTTGCTTTTATTTACTATGATGATGGGATGATATTAGACATCAGTTATCACAGGGTGTAAGAACTATTTATTCCCTCATAGTTATTTTTAATACGTCAAAAGCCCCAATTTTCAACGAAAATGAGGTATATTGAACTTGTTACAACAATCACAAAGATAATACATCATATTAAATAGTGTAAGGGATGTAGCAGTCATGAGAAAAGCCTTCCATTGGTTATACAAAGTGCCAATACCTTCTGGATTCACCGTTGGCCTGCCATCTGTTATTATTAAACAGGCACATATTATAAACAGAGAAATGTGCATCACTGCGATATATAATCTAATGGCAAAGGAGGTCGGCAGGAGATGTTATCACACTCCGCTACCATAGGTATATTTCTGCTTTTGACTATATGTTTCCCGGTAGGAGCAATGGTCGCGGCCTGGATGCTGCGAGCTAAAACCAGGACCACCCCAGATGACCAGAAACTGGTTCCCTACGAATGCGGTGTGGACACTATCGGTCCCACTTGGATAAGATTTAAACCCAATTATTTCTTATATGCGCTGGTATTCCTGGCTTTCGATGTGGAAGTAGTGTTCTTGTTCCCCTGGGCGGTTAAATTCCAAATGTTAGGATTATTTGCTTTTGTTGAAATGCTGATCTTTATTGGCATTCTTGTTATTGGACTCTGGTATGCATGGAAGGAGGGAGCTTTGGAATGGCGGTAGACCTAAATAAAGTAACTAACGATACTGAACTCCTGCATAAGAATAATATTTTGGTTACAACCCTGGAGAAGATGTGGGATTGGGGAAGATCCTGGTCTTTTTGGCCTTTGAACTATGGTTGTAACTGCTGCCCCATAGAGATGTTAGCTGCCAGTGCAGCCCGCTTTGATATCGCCCGTTATGGCTACGAAGTTTTCCGGGCTTCTCCCCGGCAAGCTGATCTCATAATCGTAGCCGGTCCGGTAACTTTGAAAATGAAACCCATCCTTGAACGGGTGTGGGCCCAGATGCCGGAACCTAAATGGGTTCTGGCCATGGGTAACTGTGCTACCAGCGGCGGACCTTTCAAGGATGGTTACAGTATACTTCCTGGTTGTGACACGGTGGTTCCGGTAGATGTTTATGTTCCCGGCTGTCCTCCCCGACCAGAAGCGCTGTTTCACGGGCTTTTGGAACTTAAGAAAAAGGTGGCCTCCGGCCAATATACCCACAGGAGATGATTAGTATGAGCACACAGCAAGCTGTTTTTGAGGATATTAGCAAAACCTGGGGCGATCAAATCGAGGTACTGGAGGACCAATACTTTGAAGGGGTTAAGGTACCTTGTAAGATACTGCCGGAAATTTTTCAAAAACTGCGTGATGAACATGGGTTCAACTACCTGGCTAATATTACTGCCGTAGATTTCCAGGATCGCTTTGAGCTGGTTTACCATATTTATTCCATCCCTGGTAATCGCAAACTGCTGGTTAAAGCAGATGTTGACCATGATCAGCCTCTGGCACCATCAGCAGTTGCGATATGGCCTACAGCTGACTGGCAGGAACGGGAGGTCTTTGACCTGATGGGAATTCGCTTTGAAGGCCATCCCAACCTGCAGCGAATTTTGCTTCCTGACGAATTCGAAGGGCATCCCCTTCGCAAAGATTTCTCGATGAAGGGGTGAGATAATGCTGTCAACTGAAAGACTAACCATCAATATCGGACCTCAGCATCCCAGTGCTCATGGGGGACTGCATGTAGAGGCTGTATTAGATGGGGAAGTAGTACTTGATGCTATACCCCACGTGGGCTATGTGCACCGGTCGGTGGAAAAAATCGCCGAAAGCCGGACCTATGCCCAGTTTGTTCCCTATACTGCCCGGTTGGATTATCTAGGTACTCATCTTCCTGTAATAGGATATGTACAAACTGTGGAAAAACTGGCGGGTATTGAAGTTCCGGAGCGGGCTGAGTATATCCGCATAATCATGGGTGAACTGTCCCGTATCGCTTCCCACCAGCTGTTTATTGGCAGCTTGGCTATTGATCTGGGAGCTACTACCGGACTGCTGTACTGCATGAGGGATCGTGAGCGGATTATGGACATGTTCGAAATGACCAGCGGACAACGTCTGCTGGCTGCCTATATGCGTATTGGCGGTATCGCGGAAGATTTGCCTGCTGAATTTATACCGGCTGTGCGTAGTTTTGTGCGGGATATACCGAAGATGATCAAGGAATACCAGGGATTGTTATACGGCAACGAGATTTTCCAGGCCCGCCTCAAAGGAATAGGAAAATTATCAGCCGAAGATGCGATTGCTTATGGAGTAACTGGTCCTAACCTTAGAGCCTGTGGTATTGATTATGATATTCGCAAAGCTGAACCCTATGGTATTTACGACCGTTTTGACTTTGAAGTGCCGGTGGGCAGTAAGGGGGATGCTTGGGACCGCTTAATGGTACGTAATGAAGAAATCATTCAGAGCGGCCGCATTATTGAGCAGGCTCTCGAGCAAATGCCGGAGGGAGAAATACAGGCTAAAGTCCCCCGGGTTCTTAAACCGGAGAAGGGCAAGTCTGTCTACCATAGAATCGAAGGAGCTAAAGGTGAATTGGGTTATTATATCGTCAGTGATGGCGGAGAAAAGCCCTACCGGCTCCATGTGCGGGCTCCTTCTTTTGTGAATCTGATGGCTCTGCCTCTGGTCTCCAGAGGGGGATTACTGCAGGACATTATAGTTAACATCGCCACCTTGGACCCGGTCTTGGGAGAAGCAGACCGCTAGGGCCAGGTTTAAGGGAGTAGGAGAGGTTATGATGCAGAAAATCGAAACATTATTTGTGGATCTGTCTGACTGGTTCATCGCCTGGCTGCAAAGCTTGGGGGTACCATTAGCCTGGGCTGATGCCATTTTGTTGTTGATCCAGTTCCTTTGCATAGTGGGTATTATTCTTGTGAATATTACCATTCTGATCTGGCTGGAAAGAAAAGTATCCGGTTTTATCCAGCAGCGCCCCGGCCCCAACCGTTTGGGACCTTTTGGTGTTTTTCAGACCATTGCTGATGCTCTCAAACTATTGACCAAGGAAGACATTATACCGAGTAAAACGGATCGCTGGATCTTTCTTACCGCACCGATACTGTTCATGACCATATCGGTAATGCTGTATATTGTCTTACCCATGGGCAAGGATATGCAGGTAGTGGATCTAAATGTGGGATTATTCTTCTTTATATCTCTGGGTTCACTGACGACCATTGCTCTCTTGATGGGAGGATGGGGATCTAACAACAAATGGTCACTGCTGGGAGCCATGCGTTCCGTAGCCCAGATGATCAGCTATGAAATTCCCCTAGCTTTATCCTTAATGGGCGTAGTAATGATCGCGGGATCACTGCGTTTGTCAGATATAGTAGCTGCCCAAGATAACCTCTGGTTTGTGATATTGCAGCCAATTGCCTTCCTGACCTATCTAATCTCAGCTACAGCGGAACTAAACCGGGGACCTTTTGATATGCCGGAAGCTGAGCAGGAGTTAACCGCCGGTGCTTATACGGAATATACCGGTATGCGTTATGCTTTATTCTTTTTGGCTGAATATACCAATCTGGTGGCGGTTTCCGCTCTGGCATCCACCATTTTCCTGGGAGGATGGCAGGGGCCTTGGTTGCCTTCCTGGTTGTGGATCATTATTAAAACTTATCTGGTCATGTTCATATTTATGTGGGCCAAATGGACTTTTCCGCGTATCAGAATGGACCATCTCATGGCTTTTAGCTGGAAAGTGTTAATCCCTGTTACTCTGGTGAACATCGTGGCAACTGGTTTTGGACTGTATATTTTCAAAGGGATAGGAGGGTGATAGCAGATGTACGGAACCGGTTTATTGAAAGGTATGGCCATTACCCTCAAGTATTTTTTCTCCAAAAAAATAACTGTCCAGTATCCTGAGGAGATGCCCCAGCTGCAGGAGCGCTTCCGGGGTCGTCTATATATTGAGTTTGAAAAGTGCATTGCCTGCGGGATATGCACCAAGACTTGCCCCAATGATGTGCTGAGTCTGGAAGATGCCCGGGATGAGAACACCAAGAAAAAGAAACTGATTTCATATACCATAGATCACCAGTACTGTATGTTCTGTAATCTGTGTGTAGAGAATTGCCCGAGCCACTGCCTGCATTTTAACCATGATTTTGAAATGTCGAAATACAACCGGGAAGACATCAAGGAGGTTTACCACCGTCCCCCGGAGATGGACCAGGTGGCACCCTCAGCCGGTACTTCTGACAGTGGGGAAGCCAATGAACCCGCCCCGGGTTTACCCGAGGAGGCTCTTAAAAAGCAGAAGAAAATAGAGGCTTTGATGACTGCCCTGGACAAAAATCCGGTCAAAGTGCTGAGCCGCTATGTGGAGAATGAAGAGGATGCCCAGATACTAGCCGGTATCATCCAGGCGGATCGCAGCAAAGCTGAAAAAATAGTAGAGCTGATGGCGGACGATCAGGACAAGGCCCGCAAGGTAGCAGTGGCCTTTGTTAATAAAGAGAAAAAGCAGCGACAGAGTCAAGGGGAAGGAGGCGAGAAGCATGAACATGAATGATGCCGTTTTTATTATCCTGGGATTTATAACTTTGCTGGGAGCCGTAGGGGTAGTGAGCTTCACTAACATCGTTCATGCCGCCCTTTCTCTGGTTATGTCCTTTTTAGGAGTGGCAGGCTTGTATTTTCAGCTGCAGGCTGAATTCCTGGGATTGGTGCAGATTATGGTGTATGCCGGGGCCATTTCCGTACTGATCATATTCGCCATAATGCTGGTTATGGACCGGGACCCTGATCAAACCAATGTCTCTCACAAGGTAAATCGCTGGTGGGGAGGATTAATTGCCTTGCTGTTTGCGGCTTTTATCGGGTTTGCTATCCGGGAAAGCCACTTTACGGGACAGGCAGCCAGCACTGGTGCCGACCGGCTTGGTCAGATTGCTGAACTGGTGTTGGGGAACTATGTAATTGCTTTCGAGGTGGCCGCCATTTTGCTGCTGGTCGCTGTAGTAGGAGCTATCATTCTGGCGAAAGGAGCGAAGGAGCAATGATCGGATTTCAGCATTACCTGCTCCTGGCCACGTTTTTATTCGCTGTGGGTATATACGGAGTATTGACTAAACGTAATGCGGTGGCAGTTCTTATGTCCATCGAATTGATGCTGAACTCGGTTAACCTGAATTTTGTGGCGATTAACCGCTATCTGGTAACTGATCACGCGGTGGGACAGCTGTTTGCTTTAATCGTGATTGTGGTAGCAGCTGCTGAGGTGGCCGTAGGATTGGCCTTGATTATTTCGATATTCCGGCAGAGAAAATCGGTCAATTTGAACGATTTTAATCTGCTGAAATGGTAAGGTGGTGGGACAGATGTTTGCATGGAGCTTAGAATTAGCCTGGCTGATCGTGCTGCTGCCCTTTGCAGCCTTTGCTCTGATTGGCCTTTTCTTACACCGTTGGCCCAGGCTGTCCGCCTCTTTGTCGATCCTGGCCATTGGTTTATCCTTTATATTATCGGTTTTGATTGCCGCCCATGTTTTTCTGGGAGGTATGCAGGAGCCCTTTGAACTGTCGATACGCTGGCTGGCTATGCCCGGTTTAAATGTAGATATGGGCCTGCTCATTGATGGGATAACCGGGGTTATGCTCATAGTAGTTACTCTGGTAGCCTTGCTGGTACAGGTATACTCCCTGGGTTATATGCATGGGGATCCCGGTTTCAGCAGTTATTATGCTTACCAATCAGTTTTTGCCGGGTCCATGCTGGGACTGGTTTTGGCCAATAACTTCGGTCAAATATTTGTATTCTGGGAATTAGTCGGCTTGGCTTCTTATTTGCTGATCGGTTTTTGGTTTGGCCGTGATTCTGCCAAGAATGCGGCGGTTAAAGCCTTTGTAACCAACCGGGTTGGTGATTTCGGATTTCTGCTGGCTATATTATTCCTGCAGATTATCTTCGGTACTCTTAACTTTAATGGCCTGGCAGCGGAAATAGCCGGCTATACCAATACTGCGATCTTGATTGGAATATCGATACTGCTCTTGGCCGGGCCTATTGGAAAGTCGGCCCAGTTCCCCCTGCATGTGTGGCTGCCGGATGCCATGGAAGGCCCCACACCGGTCAGCGCGCTGATCCATGCGGCTACTATGGTAGCGGCCGGTGTATATTTGATAGCGCGGGCTTACTTTATTTTCAGCACTACTCCGGAAGCCATGATGGTGATTGCAGTGGTAGGCGGATTTACTGCTCTGTTCGCAGCCACAATTGCCCTGGTGCAGAACGACATCAAGCGGATTTTAGCCTATTCTACCTTAAGCCAGCTGGGCTATATGGTAATGGCCATGGGAATTGGGGCCATGACCGCGGGAATGTTCCACTTGATGACTCATGCTTTCTTTAAGGCCCTGCTCTTCCTGGCCGCCGGCAGTGTTATCCACGCGATGGCCAACGAACAGGATATCTGGAAGATGGGTCGCTTGAAGGATAAAATGCCGGTTACTACCTGGACTTTTGTGATTGGAGCTCTGGCTCTGGCTGGTATTCCGCCCCTGTCCGGGTTCTGGAGCAAGGATGAAATACTCTTGGGGGCCTTTGCCAGCGGGCATATGGGTCTTTACCTGCTGGGAACCCTGGTAGCATTTCTGACCGCTTTCTATATGTTCCGGCTCATTTTTGTAGCCTTCTTTGGCAGCAATAAAGGTGGGGAACACGCCCATGAGTCACCGTTGGTAATGACGGTTCCGCTGGTAATCCTGGCAGTCCTGGCAGTGGTGGCAGGATTTGTAGGTTCCCCGCTGATGGATTATGCTTTTGCCCATTATGTAACGTATCCTGGTGCCGTTCATCATGATCCCAATATCATGGTTATGGTAATTTCCGCTCTAGTAGCTATAGCCGGTATAATTCTGGCCTGGGCTATTTACCAGAAGGAATTGATCAGCCACCTGGCTTTGCGGGAAAAATTCCAGGGCATTTATACCCTGCTTTACAATAAATACTACATTGATGAAATCTATCACTGGCTGGGCCAGAGATTCATTGACGGAACCGCCAGGGTATTGTTCTGGTTCGATATTTATGTGGTAAACGGTCTGGTCAATGGTATCGCTGCCCTGACCGGCGGAGCCGGCAAAGTGCTGCGCTATACGGAAACCGGTCAGGTGCAGACTTACGCAGGGTATATGTTGGTTGGAGTCATCGTTATCGTAGGGCTGGTTTTGATTGCCGGCTTTGCGATGCTGATATAAGGGGGTGGAAGTATTGAGCAACTGGCCGATCTTATCAATTACTTTATTTGCACCGGTGTTGGGAGCCATACTGATAATGCTTCTTCCCCGGAACAGTGAAAAGACCATCAAAATAACAGCAGCAATATTTACGTTGGTCAGCTTGGTTCTGTCCATCTGGGTGTGGATTGCATATGACCGCAGCCAGGGCGGGATGCAGTTTGTTCAGCAAATCCCCTGGGTGGCTGATCTGGGTGTAACCTTCGCCCTGGGAGTGGATGGAATCAGTATTCCTATGCTCCTGCTTACTAACCTGATTGGTTTTAGTGCCGTCTATGCTTCCTGGAAAGTAGCTGATCGGGTTAAGGAGTTCTTCAGCCTGTTATTAATTTTGATTACCGGGGTTATGGGAACCTTTTTGACCACCGATTTGTTCATATTCTTTATGTTCTATGAAGTAGTAGTTATTCCGATATACCTTTTGGTAATCATGTTCGGCAGCAGCAAACGGGTTACCAAGGAATATGCAGGTATGAAACTGACCATCTACCTGTTAATCGGAAGTGCTTTTCTCCTGGTAGGATTAATAGCGCTGTTCGTGCAGTCCAAGGCTATGCTGGGCTTCCCCACTATGGATATCTTCACCCTGGCTACCCTTGAGTTCCCGCTGGGATTCCAAATTTTCGTATTTGCTCTGATGGCCCTTGGATTCGGGACCCTATTATCTATGTTCCCCTTCCATGCCTGGTCTCCGGATGGTTACGCGGGAGCACCTACAGCAGTAAGTATGATCCATGCCGGAGTGCTGAAGAAAATCGGCGGCTATGGACTGATCCGCATTGGCCTGATGATACTGCCAGGAGGAGCAGCCTATGTTGCTCCGGTAATTGCGGTACTGGCATTGGGTAACGTGGTTTATGCGGCTTTCATCTGCCTGAGCCAAAAAGACCTCAAGTATATTGTGGGGTACTCCAGTGTAAGTCACATGGGATATGTTTTGATCGGTATAGCCGCTCTAAATCTGATCAGCATTAACGGTGCTGTCATTATGATGTTTGCTCACGGTGTCATGGCCGCCTTGTTCTTCTCCATGATCGGCAATCTGTATGAAAAGAGTCATACCCGTAATGTGGATGATTTTGGCGGGCTGGCTCACCAGATGCCGCGGCTGGCCACCGGATTTATGATAGCCGGACTGGCCTCCCTGGGTTTGCCGGGTATGGTTAACTTCATCGGAGAGTTCACCATATTCATAGGTGCCTTTAGTACCTATAAGGTTTTGACTATATTAGCGGTCTCCGGAGTTATTTTTACAGCCCTGTACATCCTGAGAACCCTGGGAGCGGTTTTGTTTGGACCGCGCAAACCGGAGTGGGATCACCTGGAGGACTTGAAGGGTCCGGAAATGGTACCTCTACTGGTACTGGGTGCAGCTATATTAATCGGCGGCATAGCCCCCTTCACCTTAATGGATCTCATCAATCTGGGGGTGGGTGACCTGGTTGCCCAACTGGGATCGCTGCAGATAGGAGGGATGTTCTAATGCCCTGGACACTGCTTTCGGTAGAGATAAGTTTAGCCCTGCTGGGGTTGGTTTTGCTGGTCCTGGGGCTGGTGCTGCCGGAAAAAGGACGCCGGTTAATGCAGCCCGTGGCAGTGATAGGACTGCTGGGGATTTTGATCCTGGGCGGGGGATTATATACTGCTCAGTACAATCTGTTTGGCGGTAACTACCAGATTGATCCCTTTGCCGGCTTTTTCAAGCTGCTGTTTTTAGTAGCCGGTATACTGGTAATCCTTAGTGCCGGCCGTTACCTGGAACGTTTCCAGGAACGGGTCAACGAGTTTTACAGCTTAATGATCTTTGCCCTGCTGGGTATGGTGGTAATGGCTTCAGCCGGGGAAATGATCACTTTGTATATTGGCCTGGAACTGATGACGGTTAGCTTCTATATCTTAACCGCCTACCTGATAAACGATAAACTGTCAGCTGAGGCAGGCCTGAAATATTTGATTCTGGGTGCCTTATC
Organism: Bacillota bacterium; assembly: GCA_029550685.1. GTDB lineage: Bacteria > Bacillota > Syntrophomonadia > Syntrophomonadales > Syntrophomonadaceae > DTU018. The sequence continues at coordinate 22,945 of JAKPGY010000184.1, read as the reverse complement.
ATCGGCTATACTGCTGTTTGGTATCAGCCTGGTGTATGCTGTTACCGGAACAACCGTAATCGCGGACATGGCGGTTGGATTTTTCCTGGAGCCGGTAATGATCGCCGGCATAATTCTGATCCTGGCTGGTTTCGCGTTCAAAATATCTCTGGTACCTTTCCATATGTGGGCACCGGATATTTATCAAGGCGCGCCCATTCCGGTTACTGCTTTCCTGTCCGTGGGGTCGAAAGCAGCTGCTTTTGCGGCCTTGGTGCGGGTGTTCATAATAGCTTTCCCGGTCAGCACTTTTGATTGGCCATTACTGCTGGCAGTGCTGGCAGCCATTACTATTGTAGTAGGCAACCTGATTGCTCTGGCTCAGACCGACATTAAACGCCTGCTGGCTTATTCCAGTATCGCTCAGGCGGGATACATCATAGTCGGTCTGGCGGCCTATAATGTCTATGGTGTTAAAGGCGTGCTGTTTTATTCCATGCTGTATGTCTTCTCCAACCTGGGAGCCTTTGCAGCGGCTACTGTGGTGGAAGTGGAAACCGGCAGTACGGATATTAAGGCTTTCAACGGCTTAGCCAAGCGTTCCCCCATGGTGGCGGCTATCATGACCATATGCATGCTCTCGCTAGCGGGCATTCCACCGCTGGCCGGTTTTGTAGGTAAGTTTTACCTGTTTTCCGGTGCCATACAGTCAGGTATGATATGGTTAGCTTTTATAGGATTGATTATGAGTATGGTCTCAGTTTATTACTATTTACAGGTTGCCAAGGTTATGTATATTGGAAGCACCGACGAAGTTAGTCCCATTAAACCAGGAAAGACGGTGGGCACTGCCTTGTGGGTCTGCCTGATAGGGACGATTTTGCTGGGTCTATACCCGGCCCCCTTGTCCAACCTGGCTCAAGTGGCCATACAAATCTTCTTGTAAAATTAGCAAATATATTCCTCGGAGAACGGGTAGACTATGGAAAAACATGGTCTACCCGTTGTTTGTTTAAGGAGGAATGTAAGTGTGAGCTTCAGTTTTCATCCGTTGGAGGGCGGCTATGATATTCCCATGCGGATCGTGGGGGCCAATATATATTATGAATGGCTGATTTATGTTTTGATGTGGATTCCTATCGGTATTTTTTTATATGGAGTCTACAAACGGGTGCGCATCTGGATGCAGGCTAGAGGTGAAACCCATCGCCAGGAACCCATTGGTAAAAGGATTTCCTCATTTCTTTACAATACCTTGGGACAGGTTAGAGTAATTGAAAAGCCTCTGCCCGGGTGGATGCATTTTTTACTGTTTTGGGGTTTTGTAGTTCTCCTGATTGCCACGGCCAGTTTTGCCCTTTGGAATATAACCGGATTTCCTCCTTTAACCGGCAATGTTTATATCTATTTTTCCTGGTTTGTGGACGTAATCGGTTTTCTGGCCATGATAGGCGTAGCTGTTCTGGCTTATATTCGCTATGTGCAGCGACCGGATCGCTTAAACGACACTAAGCCCCTGGATGGCTGGATCTTGGTACTAATATTCACTATTCTGCTAACCGGATACATTATCGAAGGACTCCGTATCGCTGCCCAGATCGAATTAGCTCCTACCATGGCAGCTATTGAATATGAACGTACCGCTTCACCCATTGGCTGGCTTTTTGCCGGGTTATTCTCGGGAGCAGCTCTGGAAAGTATGCTTAGCTGGCACCGTTTTATGTGGTGGTTTCACATGGCTATATCCTTCCTCTTTATAGGTATGGTACCTTTTACCAAGCTGTGGCATATCTTCACCGGTATGACCAGTTACTATGCGCGGGATTACCAGCCTGAGGCAGTTCGGATGGTGGAAAATATTGAGGAAGCCGAAACTTATGGAATTGAAAAAATTGAGGACTTTGGCTGGAAGGATCTTTTAGATCTGGATGCCTGTATCCGCTGCGGCAGATGTCAGGAAGCCTGTCCGGCCTACAATACCGGCAAAGCTCTGAATCCCAAGATAACCATTATTCAGGCTCTTAAAAAACACCTAGACAACAAGTCCCCCTATATGCTGGGAGAAGGCGGCGATGATCTGGAAGCGGTGACCATGACCACCGAAGCTGAAATCGAAGGGGTAAAAGAAACTGAGAAACATATGATCTACGATATCGTAACTCCCCAGGTACTATGGGATTGTACCAACTGCCTGGCCTGTGTGTATCATTGCCCCATGTTTATTGAGCATGTTCCTAAAATTATTGATATGCGCCGTAACCTGGTGATGTGGCAGGGGGATATGCCCAGTGAAGCCCAGATGGCCTTTACCAATACCGAACGCAATTACAATCCCTGGGGAGTGGGCTGGGCCAACCGGGCTGAATGGCTAAAAGAAAGAAATATTCGCGATCTGGTTATTTTGCTGCCCGAGGATGAAGGAGATTTTGAATACCTGCTGTTTGCTGGCTGTGCAGCTGCTTTTGACGACCGCTACAAAAAAGCGGGGGAAGCCCTGGTGCGGCTGCTGCATAAGGCCGGGCTTAAAGTGGGTTACCTGGGTACCGAGGAATACTGCTGCGGTGATTGGGCCAGGAGATTGGGGAATGAATACCTGTGGCAGACCTTGGCCAGCCAGAATATCGAGTCCTTTCAACGCTACAATGTCAAGAAAATAATCTGCATTTGCCCCCATGGCTACAACACCATCAAAAATGAATACTCCCAGCTGGGCGGTGAATTCGAGGTATACCACAGCACGGAAATCCTGGCCAGGCTGATCGCAGAAGGAAAACTGAAAACCATCTCCAACGGAAATCGCCGGGTCAGCTATCACGATTCCTGCTTTTTGGGCCGCTATAACCAGGTCTTTACCGAGCCCCGGGAGGTTGTTGCCGCTGCTGGCGGAACTTTGATTAGCATAGAAAGGTCCAAGGAATTTGGCTTCTGCTGCGGGGCCGGAGGAGGACGCATGTGGCTGGAAGAAAAAGCGGTGGAAGGATTCAAACGCATCAACCAGACCCGCACTGAGCAGCTTTTGGAGGTTGATCCGGACACCGTGGTAGTCAACTGCCCCTACTGTATGACTATGATCAGTGACGGGGTGAAAGAAACCGACGAGGAAGGCAAAATCCCGGTCCTGGATGTTTGTGAGCTGCTCTGGCAGTGCCAGGAATAATCGGGGACAGGAAGACAAAAAGACATTTTAATTTGTCTTCCTGTCTTTTATGGGCTAGCAAATTACCTCCGAAAACACATTACTTATTATTTGATAGCCACAATTACCGAGAATTTATGATAAGAATACAAGCATTTCATCTCTGAAAACTTACATTTGTATAACATCTCCATCTCTGCTTCAACCGAACATTCCTTATCCAACTTCCGCCGTTCTTTCCACAATTCAATATCTCGCACGGTTAACCCGCTGGCCAATAACTGCTTTTCCCAAAATAAATCAAACCATCTATTCATATTAACTGTTCCGGCGCAAAACTGGTCATAATTAGCCAACACTCCACCCGTGGGCAGCTTATTATAAATGTGCTTGAACAACTCTTCTTTTGGGTATCTTCTAAATGGTGGATCGACAATTCTGAGATAATCGCATCAAAATTCCCCTCGGGTAGTTCCCTGGAATAATCCAATATTTTATGTTGTACTCTATCAACTCCAGCGAATCTTTTTTTGGAAACCTCCAGCATTTCATCAGCGATATCAACTAAGATATATTCCGCTAAGGGACATTCTTTATACCAATAATATGACAGTAATCCGGTTCCCGCCCCCAGATCCAATACACGCTTCGGTGTATTGATATTGGCTGTAATCAGTTTAGTAGTGTTCACATAAAAATCATCAAAGCAAGGAATGAACTTTCTGCGATTGCCATCATACTCTTGGGCAATCAAATTGAACTGCTCTTCTATAGTCATACCTTTTTCCCCTTAACAGAGATAGGTTAATTCTTATCGTTTATGTACTAATTTTGCGGCCATAGCGGTCTTTTTGCGCAAAATACGTTATATCCGCATAACCCGCAAAGATTTTGCCGGAATGTTTGACCCCCTGGGGAATAAAATAACGGTCACCTTTCTCATAGACACGTTTTTCTTCATTAATCACCAACTCAATTTTACCCTCAAGGACAATACCCCATTGGCTCTCGTGTTCATGCTCCGGCAAGTCAACATCCTCTGCAAACTCCATAAAAATTATTTGATGATCATCTGCCTGCGACACGTAGGCTTTTACCCCTTTTAAAGGAATATCAGCTTCGGGCAGATTCTTAATGGGTTCAGGGAATATGGACTTACTCATATCATCTCTCCTTTACTTAACAGACTTGAGGACTTTTATTTTCTCTCTCATTTTGATATTACTTTGTCCATTAAAGCAGACTTGTTATCAGAAAATGTTCCTGCCATCCTAGTTCTTCAGCGGATCTCCCGGTTCAACCATTCAATTACATTATTGCTGTGAAGTTTAGACCAGTGTAAGTAGGGGAAGTCAATGTATGTCGGACGTGCCAGGTAACCTTATTGCGGTAAGGAAGAGAAGGGATGTAAAAATTGTCTTCCAGAATGACAATCCAAATGTTTTGGTTATATCGATGAGCAAAAATGGAAAGGGGCTACCTTTTCGATAGCCCCTTTTGTCACGCTACGATTTGCAGTGCTTAGGTTTTTCCCATTTGGGGATAAAACCGTTTTGCTCCAGCATTTGGTAGCGCTTTTCCATCCGAGAAATTATTTTCTTTCCTTTTTCTTCAGACATGACTCCATACTCAACATACTTGGAAATTACTTCTTTTTTCTTGTTGAGAATGTCCTTGTGCAACGCAGATAGTTCTTGCTTTTGCTTTTCAGTTAGCTGAATATCAGGTTTGGTTGCTTCTGCATTAGTTGCAGCATAAACCGGAGAGCCTATTGTGGTTAGAAAGGCGAATACTAACAGCGATGCTACCAGAGTCTTCTGAAGCCTTGTGATGGAAAGCCCTCCTTTCCCGGTTGGATATTTGTAGTTTTTGTATTGTGAGTTCTTTTATGTTGATAATTTTTTACCAAGCTGATATAAAATGACTGGACACCCATGAGCCTTGCTTATATTACAGAGGAATGGGCTATACTAGCATAGAAGGTAAGGAGATAGAAAAGATTGGCAGACAATAAGGAGGATGACTGTGGAAGCCAGGAAACGCGAGGATATAGCCGAGGAATACCGTTGGCAGCTGGGAGACATCTATAAAAACCAGGATGAATGGGAAAAGGATTTTAATCGTGTCAAGGAATTAATCGAACAGATTGGTCCCTATCAAGGCAGAGTAGGGGAATCAGCAGAGACCTTGAAGCAGGTGTTGGAGATATTAAATGAAATGCAGCGCAAAGGGGATAATCTTTATGTTTATTCCCGCATGCGTAGGGATGAAGACAATTCCAATGCTGAGTATCAAACCCTGTTTGACCGGGCGGAAGGATTGAGTGTACAGAGCAGCAGTGCCGTAGCTTTTGTGGTACCTGAGTTGCTGGCTATGAGCCGTGAGCAGGTTAAGGAATATGAGAAAGCTGAGCCGGAACTGGCTGTTTATGCCCATTATTTTGATGAACTGTTCCGGCAAAAAGAACACATATTAGGGGAAAAGGAAGAACGCTTACTGGCCATGTCAGCTGACTTGTCTTCCGCCTCCAACAATATCTTTACCATGCTGAACAACGCAGATATCAAGTTTCCTCACATACGCGATGAAAATGGCCAGGAAGTGGAATTAACCAAGGGACGCTATGGGCGTTTCATGGAAAGCCGGGACCGGCGGGTTCGCAAAGATGCCTATGAAGGATTATACAGCTCCTATAAGAGTTTAATTAATACTCTGGCTGCTACTCTCAGCTCCAGCATCAAAAGGGATATTTTTTACGCCCGGGCCCGCAATTATCCTTCTGCACTTCATGCGGCCCTGGATCAGGATAATGTTCCTGTGGAGGTATATAACCAGCTGATCACCAGTGTAAACAACCATCTGGACAGTATGTACCATTATATGAAAATACGGAAAAAGCTGTTACAGGTAGACCCCCTGTACATGTATGACATTTATGTACCTTTGGTCGCTGACTTTGATATGAAGGTTACCTATGAAGAAGCTAAAGAGAAAACCTTGCAGGGACTGAAGCCCTTGGGAGAGGAATACCTGTCGGTTCTGCGGCAGGGCTATCAGGGACGTTGGATTGACGTATATGAGAACAAGGGTAAAACCAGTGGGGCTTATTCCTGGGGAACTTATGACACCCATCCTTATGTTTTAATGAATTATGACGATAAACTGGATGATCTGTTTACTCTGGCCCATGAGATGGGGCATTCCCTGCACAGTTACTATTCCAATCAAACCCAACCCTATGTATATAGCCAGTACAGTATATTCGTGGCGGAAGTTGCCTCAACCGTGAACGAATCACTTTTAATTGATCACCTGTTGAAAAACACTGATAATCCCCAGGAAAAGATGTACCTGCTCAATCACTACCTGGAACAATTCAGGGGAACCGTTTACCGGCAGACTATGTTTGCCGAATTTGAAAAAATCACTCACGAGCGGGTGGAAGCCGGCGATGCCCTGACCCCGGAGACTTTAGGTGAAATGTATTTGGAATTAAATAAAAAGTATTACGGGCCGGAAGTGGAAATGGACGATAATATCTGCGTGGAATGGGCGCGTATTCCCCATTTCTATTCGGCTTTTTATGTCTATAAATACGCTACCGGTTTCTCGGCAGCTACTGCTATCAAGCAGAGTATTCTGGAAGAAGGTCAGCCAGCCGTAGACAGGTATTTAAATTTTCTCAAATCAGGGAGTTCTGATTATCCTATTAATCTGCTGCAAAAAGCCGGTGTAGACCTGACTACTCCCGAACCGGTGGAAAAAGCCCTCAGCTACTTCAGCAAGCTCTTGGATGAGTTTGAGAAGTTGGCTTATAGCGCAGTATAAACTTTGAGATCGCCACGGCACTTCGTGCCTCGCGATGACACACCGCAGTAAAGCCGAAGTATTAGCCAGGCGAGGAGTCCCGGAGCGAGCTGGCTAATATTATTCCTGATGACAAGCAGCCTTTTTGGCCATTGAGGGCTATTTTCACAGCAATGACAGGATAGCTGTCTTTTGGGCGATGAAGCATAGATAGCTTAGATCAACACGTTGCTGGGCTCCTCGCGATGATACAGCGAGGGCTTTTCCTTTCTTACCAGCATTGAGGAGATATTTTGTTGGCTATTGCTAAATATAATGAGGGGAAATGGAGCATAACTATTTAGGAGATACTTCTCAACATATATGGCACAAGGAGGGTTACAGTTGACCCAGGGCTATAGTGAGAGTCGATTTGATGAAGTTATGCACGGAATCAAACCCCTTTTAAGTGATCATGCCAACTTCGATCTGGTGGTGGGAATTCCTTTTGTAGATGAACAGGATCACCTGCCCCAGCTGTTAAAGTCAATTGATGAAGTCCTTAAATCCTGGATAGGCAAGAGGCAGTTAATTGTTTGTGTGGGTGATGCAGGAGCAGGACACATTTTAGCATCTATACAGAATCTCCAGTTACACCATCCCCATATCGAGTTTGTTCTGCCTCCCGAGATAAGCGGACGGGGGACGAGTATTCGAGCACTTTTAGAAATCGCCAACGCCATCGAAGCGGATTTGATGGTGTTTTCAGCTCATATGTCCAGTCAAACTGATCCGGTGTTGGAAGATGCTTGGTTGGACAGCCTGTTAACTCCTATTCAAGGTGATTATGATTTGGTGTTGGGGAGCCTGCGCCGCTATCAAGTAATGGACAGTATCGCCCATATGCTGGCTTCACCGATACTGGAAAGCTTTTATGGGGCCCGGGTGGGAGACCCTTTGGGAGGAATCTATGCTTTCAGCCATGATTTTGTGGAGGAACTGGCTCATGAAGGCCCTTTCTGGGGAGAAAGCATCCAGGGGTATGGTATTGATTTCTGGATTCTCACTAGAGCCTTATGCTGGAATAAAACCATTTGTGAAGTAAATTTAGGCGGTGCAGTAAAACTGCACAGTCTGGAAACGCGTAACCGCATTTTCCGGGAAAATGCCCGTACCATATTTGAAGCCGTCAAAAGGGATAGTGCTGTCTGGCTCAAGGATCGCCTGCTTATTAAAGTGGCTGACATTCTTTCCCGCCAGGAGGTCAAACGCCCTGACTATATAACTTATCCTCCGGCCAGCCTGCTGAGTAATTTCCAGCAAAGCTTGGAAAAAAACCGCGAACTGCTGGCAGTAATTAACCCTGGCGGGGAATTGTCTCGCTTAGCCTCAACTCAGCCTTTCCATATGAATGATGAATTATGGGTATCAGCACTGTTTGAACTTATGGTGCAATATGTTTTCGGTGATCAGGCCAATGGAGATGCTATTTTTGACCTGTTAACCGGGCTGTATAATGGACGGGTGCTGAGCTATATAAACGAAATACAGGCTTTTCAGAAGAATTTATCTGCGGAAGCGGAACAAGAGCGGGACGAACTCATACTTCACAAAATGGAGTCCATTCATCGAAAGCTAACCGAAGTATTTTGGAAACACAAACCTGGCTTAAACCAGGTATGGAGCCAATACCAGGAGCAGTGCCGTCCCCCCATCATTCCCCTTAGTTACACGGAATACGTACCTGGCAAACCTATTGTGGTGCCCAAGCGAATAATAGGCAAGGATCAGCGTATTATAGCCACCGACAATATTTTCCGGGAACTGCGCAAACGCTATGAAAACCGCTTCAATGAGTTCCTCAGTGAAGGTCTGGGCGTGGATCTGCATTCTCCAGAACAGGTCATTATACAAGCTATGGAAGATTATATGCAGAAGCTGGAAGCTGGCCTGGACCAACTCCTTCCGGGAGATATTCACACGGAAGCCGGCTTAAGGTCCTTTATGGAAGGATTATTAGCCCTTTTTCCGGACCACCGTATGTTTACCATTAGTTCCGACTTGCTTCGCGAAATGGTAGTGAGATTCCCACCGGTTAACCTGATGATTCCTCTAGGGTACTACAAAGCTGAACAGCTGCTGGAAAACATGGACCCGCGTGATGTGGTTACTTATGCCAATCTGATGGCCAGCTGGAGTTATACCGACCGGGATTTGCTGTGGCTGGTAGATAATCTGAAACCGGAAAGCTTTGAATGGGTAGATCTGAAACCTGTCCTGCTTAGCCCGGAACTGCACTCGGGTCGGCTCAACCAGGCTAAGATTTCTGACCTGAACCGGGTTACCGGCCGGATTATCGTTAAGCCCTTGGGGGCAGACCAAGGCGGTAAATATCCTAAAACTCGTTACTTTACCAGTATAGTACGCAGGTTGGCAGTGGCGGAACAGTATTCGAAGATCTTTCAGATCAATGTTTCGGAAAGGAAAAACATCAGTCTTAAGGTGCGCAACTCTTTGCTGGGGATTCGCCGGGGTGACGAATTCTCGGCCCATAATATCTTTGAAAATTACCATCATCGCAGTTTGGTACAGAAAGTCAAATTCTTGGCTCAGAGGCTGGAAAAGGAGGGACGCGCTGAGATCGCCCGTCTGCTGCATCTTATGGCCCAGGGTTATGGTTTGAGTCAAGTGCTGGAAAACGAAACGTTTATGACCTGTACGGCTTGGAGCTGGGCTAGTTATAGCTTCAAAGGCGGGCAAAAGATACCTACCCCGGTTACCACTAGTGTTGAAAGCCGCTGGTTTAACCACGACCTCCTGGAAGCTCTCTATCAGGAATTAGGCTATGACCCCCAGGAAATGATAAAGATTGTTTTCCGTATGATTCAAGCCGGCAAGAGCCATGTCAGTCTCCTGGATACCCTGATGCCTACCCGGCCAAAAGATGTAACCGTGGTGATTCAGGAAACTACCACCGAGCCCAGTCGTCCTTTGCAGCGTTATGAAGGTAATCCGCTGTTGGAGCCATTGGAAGGAAGCAAATGGGAGTCCAAATATGTGCTAAATCCCGGAGCCCTGCGCATTGGGGACAGGGTCTACCTGTTCTACCGGGCAGTGGGGGATGATAATATATCCCACATTGGATTGGCAATAACCGATGGGTTTAAGGTGTTGGAGCGCTTGCCTGATCCAATATTTTCGCCGCAAATACCTGAGGAAAAGATGGGCTGTGAGGACCCCCGCTTGATTGTTATCGAAGATAGGATTTTTATGCTCTATACCGCTTATGACGGTAATATTGCCCAGATAGCGGCAGCTTCCATTTCTCTAGAAGACTTCAAGGCCGGGAACTACACCAACTGGAAGCGGGAAGGGCTGGCTTTCCAAAATATTTGGGATAAAGATGCCATTATCTTTCCTGAAAAAATAAACGGTAAGTATATAATCTATCACCGTATTGAACCCAGTATATGGGTAACTTATAGTAATGAATTGAAATTTCCCATTTGGGAAAAACATGCCATTATTGCCGGGCCTAGACCAGGACGTATGTGGGATTCTATGAAAATCGGAGCCGGGGCCCAGCCGTTAAAGACTCGATATGGATGGCTGTTGATCTATCATGGTGTTGATTTTAATTATGTCTATCGCTTGGGAGTCTTGCTGGTGGATCTAGAAAACCCTCGCAAGGTTATTTACCGGTCTCCCAATCCCATACTGGAGCCAGAAGAGGATTACGAAATAGGCCTAAGCGGAGCCTGGGTACCCAATGTGGTATTTACATGCGGAGCCGTACCAGGAACTGATAAAGAAACCCTGGAAGATGATGATGAAATCCTGGTCTACTATGGAGCGGCTGATACCAGCATAGGTGTAGCCCGGGCAACCCTGGCTGACCTTGTACCTGAGTCATTCAGAATAACATCCCCTAGTTAATCTTCGTACAGTGAACGCGGCCCACCAATATTTTAGTACGGGCAAGGGTCATGGTCAGATGAGCACATATCTTATAGAATCTTCACCTCTATTGGTGTCATTGATTATAGCAATACCATATTTGTCAATGGCAAAAGCACACCTGGAGGAATGACATTTCCTCTATTTGGAAAAAATAAGATAATATAAAGGAAATTAACAGCAGAGGAAGAAATTATAGAGGTGGAGGTTCAGTGTTAATGAAGATGTTAAAAGCAGTATCCAATTTCAAAGGTCAGGCATTGCCCCACCTAGTTCAGCAACACATAGGTGCCGGCAATCTGCGAACCAGTGAAATCTTCTTGGATAGAATATTTAGGCACAAGCTGGACTTTATTTGTATTGTAAATGAGCAACGCAAAATTACCTATCTAAGTCCATCTGTGAAGAGTCTTCTAGGGTATTCTGCAGAACAGATTAGGACGCATGCTGGTATTGGGATATACTTAGTACATCCAGATGATTGCAAAATGGTACTAAGCTTGATGGACTCACTGCTGTCGGCTGATGGTTTTGGACAGTTGGAATGCAGAATCCGGCACCAGCAGAACTTTTATATTAGGATGAAAGTCATCGGCCATTCCTTAACCAAAGCTGTAAACGGCAGCCGGGAAGTGATTTTGGCCTGCTATGTTTTAGAACGCAGGAGAATTGCCCAGGAAATAGAGGAAAGAGCCGAATATCTGAACACCCTGATTGATACCATGAGTCAGCTATTATTTACCTATGACAGCAAACTCCGCATTACGTTTATGAATAAGCGCTGTAGCGATTACCTGGGATATGATCCCGATATAACAATGGGTAAATGTATATGGGAACTCTTTCCGGAAAAGCACCAGTCTGGAGTATTCACCGAGGCCTTAAACTGTCTTATTAAAGGTAATTCCGGCCAATATGAAACCATCATGAAACGCAAAGATGGCTCATGGCTGCCAGTTAGGCTGCTCAGTTTCCCCATCATTAAAAATGGTATAATCATTGGTGGATTGGTCGTGTGTGAAGATATTACCGAGCAATTTAAAATACAGCAGGAAATGGCGCGCCTGGCACAATTACATATGGTGGGAGAGATAGCTGCCGGCATTGGACATGAAATACGTAATCCTATGACTACGGTACAGGGTTTTTTGCAGATGCTCAGCCAGAATGAAGAATTGAGCAAGTATCATAACTATTTTCAACTTATGCTGGAAGAATTGGAGCGGGCTAATGGAATTATCAACGAATTTTTGTCTTTGGCCAGAAATAAGGTGGTCAATTACCAGCGAATAAACCTAAACCATGTACTGAACAGCATGTATCCTCTCCTGCAATCTAATGCTGTTATTGATGACAAACAGGTTTGCTTTATTCCAGGAATCATCGAAGATTTATTACTGGATGAAAAAGAGATCCGCCAGTTAATATTAAATCTGGTCTGTAATGGGCTGGAGGCAATGCCAGCTGGGGGAAAGGTTACTATAACTACCGAACAACTGAATGACAAGGTCCGGCTGTCAATACAAGATGAAGGTTCCGGAATTGATCCGTCTATACTGGATAAAATCGGTACTCCCTTCTTTACCACCAAGGATAAGGGAACCGGCTTGGGGTTGGCAGTGTGTTTCAGAATAATTGCCCGTCACAAGGCCACGGTAGATATACAGACCGGCCCACAGGGGACCACTTTCTGTATTGATTTCAAGGTGAATAGAAATTATCACCTGAAGACAGGCTACGATGAATGAAAACATGAACCTGTCATCGGCCGTTCCGGCACTCCCGATGTTCGCTATCGCTCACGACTAATGTTGCGAGGAGCGCAGCGACGTGGCGATCTGTTAACTCGAACCATAAACCAACATAGAGATTGCCACGCCCCCTGCGGGGGCTCGCAATGACACATTAGGAAGTCATTTTAACGGTAAAGACTATTAAAGCACCGGTGGCTAATCTTTTTAGGAAGATTGTTCCATTGCCGCAGGCTGATTTTTGTGGATGTATCTAGCCACATGCTGTTCACATAATAAATAACAAAGAAGGGATTCTGCACCCTGATTAAGATTTACTCCTTCTGGAGTTAAAGCATCAAAGCACCCCCCGGTGTTCCTGTCATACAATGATAATCCATGAACATTGTCCCCATGGTACCAGCGGTGGGCTCTGCGTGCCAAATCCAAATAATGCTGCTCCCCTATGATCTGATAGCCTTCCAAGCAGGCAAAAGCGATGGAGGCAGCGTCTACAGGCTGCTGATCAAAACGGGCCACTTTTTTACCCCGTACATACCAACCCTGATTGCCAATAATACTTAAGTAACCGGACTTAAACAGGATATCACACAAGAAGTTCAGAGTATCGTGGGCGGTCGTCAAGGCACTTTTGTCACCAGTTCTGGCATACACACATAACAGCGACTGAGGCAATATGCCGTTACTGTAAGTAATAATGTTTTCAAACCAGTGCCAGCCTTTTTTACGATTTTGCTTGTACAAGTTCAACAAAAAGGAGCTCAAATGCTTAATTTGGTGGAGATGATCCCGGGATAGGGGCTTTTTCACCTTGCATAGTGCAGTTAAAGTATAGGCAACAGCCCGGGGAGATCGAAAGCGCATAGTGCGCGGCAAGTGCCGGTTAAACATGGAGCGACACAAGCTCTGCACATCAGGCCAGGGACTGGACATGCCTATAGCACATGCCAGAAGCGCCCGCCCTACGCTATCCTCAGAGTCCAGCGCCCGGATATCATGGTCCAGGGCTTGCAGGTTGCTCCAGGTGCCGTCATAGCGCTGGGCTTGGCTGAGCCAGGAGGCGTAGGTGAAAGCAAGATGGTGACCATTTTCCATATGCGCAGCTACAATTAAGGCGCGGGCGTTATCATCCAGGGTATAACCACTGCCGGGATCTGGGTCAGATAGTCTGGAAAACTGCACAATGCCATTGGAATCTGTCAGGCGATACAAATGGCGGTAATCAAGCATAATGGATCTTTTTCCCTTCTGTTTTATGACTGTACTTGGCTACTTGATTTAAGACTTGACTGTAGCGCCGGCCTACCTGGGTCCAACTCATGGTATGTCCTAGCTGGCCAGCTTTATTCTGCAGCCGGTTTTTCAAATCTGGGTCAGCCAGAATCGATTTGATTAGCCGGGCTAATTCGTGGTAATCGGGCTGAGAGGCCAAAAGGCCACGTCCCTCAGCCAGCAACTCTATTGCATGGGCATAAGGGGTGGAGACAATAGCTCGTCCGGAACCAACTGCAAAAGTCAGGGTGCCTGATACAGCTTGATCCAAATTAGGGTAGGGACTTAAATAAATGTCGGTAAGATATAGATAGTCTCCTAGTTCTTCATCGCTTAGAAAGCGGTTAACGAATTTCACATTGTTGGTAATGTCTAAATCCAGCACCAACTGTTCCAGCATCTGGCGATATTTTTCCCCTTCGCTTTTCTGCAGCATGGGGTGGGTTTGGCCCAATATAAGGTAGGTACAGTTAGGGTATTCCTTCAGTACCTCAGCAACTGCCCGTATACCTAGTTCCAATCCTTTGCCAGGTCCTATCAGACCAAAGGTGGAAATAACATTTTGACCCTGCAGCCTATATCGCCTTTTCAAAGCACTAGGGGATTTGGGAGTAAAGTCTGGCACCCCATGGCTGATAGGATTAATTTTGGAGGATGGAACCTGGTAGATGCGGCGCAAAAGATCAGCAGAGTTCTCAGTCATGCACACTACCGCGGAAGCCTGTTGCGTCAGATCCACCAGTATTTTATAGCGAAGGTCTTCCGGGTTAGGAAGTACGGTATGGGTGACTACAACAAAGGGTTTATGCAAGGCATTGCAAAAATCCAGCAGGTAACTGCCGCTGGGTCCTCCATATATGCCATACTCATGCTGAATAATCACCAGATTTATGGCACTATGGTTATTAATTAGCGAAGCAGCCCGCAGGTAATCCTGTTTTTGGTGCTGGCCGATTTCAGTTATTACCTCAGAGGTATATTGGTATTCGTACTCGTGATCAGATACTGCTGCAACTAAAACAGTGTGCCCGGCTTTCATAAGGCTGCGGCGCAAATCTTGAGAAAAAGTAGCTATTCCACACTGTTTGGGTGGATAAGTACCTAGATTTATTATAGTCATTAATTTCCTCCTTGAACTTAAGCAGACTTTCCCAATATTCTAGACTTGTTTGGATAACTTTATACCTTGATCAATTCTTCCTCTACCAAGGGGAGACCAATCTCGGCCAGATAGGAAAACAATTCTGACTTAATCTCCTCCAAGGCCTGCGGGGTATTGCCTTCACAACGCACGATTAATTCCGGACCGGTATTAGAGGCCCGAACCAAACCCCAACCCTGAGGGAAGAGAATGCGGGCCCCGTCAACTTTGATTATTTCATAAAGGGGTTCAAAATGCTTAATAACCTGTTCAACTTGCTGGAATTTACCAGCATCGCTGCTGGGAATTCGAATTTCCGGAGTTGAATAATAACGGGGAACATCTTCTAAGAGTTCAATCAGGCTCTTTTCCTGGTGGGACAGTAAAGATAACAGCCGGGCGGCTGCGTAAATAGCATCGTCATATCCGTAGTATTCGTCGGCAAAGAACATATGCCCGGACATTTCGCCGGTAAAAATAGCACCAATCTCTCTCATTTTAGCTTTTATCAGTGAATGACCGGTTTTGTACAGAACCGGTTTTCCGCCCAAACGTTTAATTTCATCGATAAGACTCTGGGAACATTTTACTTCGACTATGGCTGGAGTACCTGGATAACGGGGCAGCAACTGACGCCAGAAAAGGATCATGAGCATATCTCCCCAGATCATGTTGCCGTTGGAATCCACTACTCCCAGACGGTCACCATCACCATCAAAACCTATTCCCAAATCAGCCTGAGAACTTACAACCATATCCACCAAATCGGTCATATTGTTGGGATTGACAGGGTCCGGGTGATGATGCGGGTAATCAGGATCAGATTCACAGTATAGTTCCAGAACCTCACAACCCAGGTCCCGTAATATCTGGGGAGCAAAAAGAGAGGCTGTGCCATTGCCGCAATCGACTACCACCTTTATAGTGCGTGGACCCATGCTGATTTTTCCCAGAATCATATCATGATAAGCCTGCTTGATATCGCAGGATATAAGAGAACCCCCTGCTCCATGCAGGAATGACCCGGCTTTGGCCATGCGTTTTACTTCCTGAATCTGTTCGCCGTAAATAGTTGATTCACCCAGCAGTAATTTGAACCCGTTATATTCAGAAGGATTGTGGCTGGCAGTAATCATTAAGCCCGCCGGAATGTTAAGGTGGTGAGAGGCAAAATAGAAAACAGGTGTTATTACCATACCCAGGTCCATAACCTTTAAGCCGCTTTCCATTAAAGCCCGGGCCGCTATATCACGGAAATGAGGCGAAGAATGACGATTATCGTGTCCCAGCAGGATTTCAGTTTGACCATGATTATATGCGTAGGCAGCAAAAGCCCGGCTGATTCGATCTACCTGTTCATCCCCCAAATCTTGACCGACTATCCCCCGTATATCATACTGGCGAAAAATATTGCTCATCATAAATCCTCCAATGTATTTTTATAGAAGGTCGTGACGGTCCAGCTGGTGTAAAGTGTCCACTACAGTGCGCACTTCCTGGGATCGATTACGATCGGCAACAAAGATTACATCATCGGTTTCTACCACCAGCAGGCGATCCACTCCGAATAGAACTATGGACTTGTCACACTGCTTAATTACGCAATTGCGGCTATCTAGAGGAATAACGTCATTACCGCAGACAACGTTATTGTCTTTATCCACTTCATACAACTCTTCCAGCGCATTCCAACTGCCCAAGTCACACCAGCCAAAATCAGCCGGTACAACCGCCATGCGGTCAGACTTTTCAGCAATACCATAATCCAGGCTGATTTCCGGCAGGTCAGCATAAGAGGATATATACCCATCCAGTCCCTTAATTATGTTGTCGTAAATCTCCGGCAGGTGACGGGCGAATTCTTCCAGCAGGGTGCTGCCCTTGGCTATATAAATCCCGGCATTCCACATATGTGAGCCACTATTGAGGTAGGTTTTGGCAATGTTAAGATCAGGTTTTTCACAGAAGGAATTTACCTGATAGACATTATCCAGGGAAGCAATCTCCCATTTGGTTTTTTCAATATATCCATATCCAGTTTCAGGACGGCTAGGGTTGATGCCGATAGTGGCCACACAGCCCTGCTGAGCGGCTTTAACAGCCCGGTGTACGCTTTCCTCAAATGCCTGATTGTCCAGAATGTGGTGGTCAGCGGGAAAAATGCCCAGAACTTCATCGTAAGCTTCATGTAGACATTGAGCCAGAGCCATACCTACTGCGGGGGCAGTATTTTTCCCCACTGGTTCGCTGAGTATATGGATGCGGTCCCCATCTGGTCGTTGTTGAACCAGTGAATATATGAGAGGTTTGAGATCATCGCTGGTAATAATTATTATTCGGCGTGACCCCAGATTCAGCAGCCGGTCAATGGTATGGTCCAGCATGGAGCGGTTGTCAACAAATTTGCATAATTGCTTGGGGCGGGATGGCCTGCTTTCCGGCCAGAGGCGCAGTCCCTTACCGCCCGCCAGAATTACTGATATCATAGGAAGCGTTACCTCCAAATTACTGACAAGTCATTGTATGCTTTTTTATCCGAGGTCTATGCCATTTATTTGACAGGCATTTCTTTCTAGTATGCCCCTGTAGCCGAACATCTATAACTTAATGACCGGAGCCCTGCCTGAGAGTGTGTCACTGGCCTTTAAGCCCAATGATAAACCGGTAATATTTGCCGCTCCTTGGGAAAAGCTAAGCCTGATCAGGTTCCAAACCAGGGAGGAAAGGCATAATATGCGTACCAGGGTTAATTTGTCCCGTTTTACAGAAAAAATGTCTGCCAAGGATGTGGTGGGCATAGCTGTGGGATCAGCTATATTAGCTCTCGGCATCCAGGCTGTTTTAGTACCAGCTCATTTACTGACCGGAGGAGTAACTGGTCTGGCGGTGATTCTGAACTTTATTACTCATCTGGACATAGCATTGTGGTATATAGGGTTAAATATCCCCATATTTATAGCTGGATACCGGTATATAAGCCGGCGCTTTATCATTTATAGTCTATTGGGAGTTATCTTTCAGAGCTTTTTTCTGGAACTTTTTAAGCATATGAATTTTGGAATTGATAATATACTGCTATCCACAGTATTTGGAGGCGTGCTGACCGGCATCGGTTCAGGATTTGTTTTACGGAGCAAAGGATCGGTGGGAGGCACGGATATTGTAGCCGTCATAGTCCGGCGTTTCTGGGGGTACAATTTTGGCCAGACTTTTTTGGTCACTAACCTTTCCATTCTTGCCTTGTTCCTTTTCACATCCAGTTTGGAACTTACTTTGTTTTCGGCTATCAGCATCTATATTAGCTCTCGTATGGTAGATTTGGTTGAAGCGGGCCCTTATGTTACTCGTACGGTATTTATCATTTCCAAAGAGTACGAAGAGATCACCCATGCCATAATTCATGCGTTACACCGGGGATGTACCTATCTATTGGGACAGGGAGCTTACACCGGCGAACACCGGCAGATCATTATGGTCACCGTGGGAAAAACCCAGCTGCCCCGCCTGAAAGAGATAGTATTTCAGATAGATCCGGAGGCTTTCATTACAATTAGTGAAACCATCGAGGTGTACGGGCAAGGCTTTCGTGACAGCCAAGCTGATTTCTGAATGTCCTGAATCACTACAGGGTAATTCGCATACTGGGGTCGTTTATACGCAGCAACAATCCTTAAGCTGCAATTGACATGGCTGTTAAGAGAGGGCGGTGTCCTATTCAGGAGGGCATATTATGAATGCTAATATAAACTAACAGCCCCTGCCTAAACAGGGGCTGCAGACTGTCGAAAAAGTCATTGTGTCAGATCGCCGCGTCGCTACGCTCCTCGCAACATTAGCCGTGAACGATAGTGAACATCGGTAGTGCCGGAACGGCCGATAACACAACCGAAAGCCATCATATGGGTCATTGCGAGGCACGAAGTGCCGTGGCAATCTCGAACGCAAAGTTGTTTAATAATCTTTTTTAACACTCTCCAGCCCCTGCCTAAGCAGGGGCTGTTTGTGGTTATGAGACTGCCTGTTTGCGCTCCTGGGCAATTTCTTGGGCGCGTATTCCTTTGAAATCCTTAGTCTCAGCTACAATTACTCCCGATAACAAGATCAGGGCAATCAAGTTAGGTATACACATAGCAGCATTGAAAGTGTCGGCAATTGACCACACTAGATCAAGTTCAGTTACTGCCCCCACAAAGACCACGGCACAGAATATGACCCGGTAAGGAATCAGGCCTTTTTCGCCGACCAAGTAGTAAAAACATTTTTCTCCATAATAAGACCATCCCAGGACGGTTGAGTAAGCGAAAAAGACCAGGGCAATGGTTACCAATACGTTGCCAAAAGGTATAAAGTGCTGGAAGGATTGGGCGGTAAGAGCGGCAGAATTTGGTTCCCCAGGAGCAAATCCTCCCAAACTGGCCATGACCAGGGAAAGACCGGTTATGGAACAGACAATAATGGTATCAAGGAAAGTACCGGTCATTGATACCAAACCCTGGCGGCAAGGATGATCAGTCTTGGCTGCGGCCGCAGCGATTGGAGCTGAACCCATACCCGCCTCGTTGGAAAACAATCCGCGGGCCACACCATAGCGAATGGTAGTACCGATTAAAGCTCCTAAACCGGCTTCGGCTGTGAAAGCATCAGTAAATATTAACGCAAATGCTGGACCTGCCAGATCCAGATTGGTAAAAACAATGTAAAGCCCTGCGATAATATAAAACAACGCCATGAAAGGAACAATAATGCTGGACCAACGGCCGATACTCTTGACTCCTCCTAAAACTACTATGGCAGTGAATATGGTTAAAACAATGCCAGTAATTACCGGATTAACATGAAAAGTAGAGGCCATGTTGCCCGCAACCGAATTAATTTGTACCAGATTACCGATACCAAAAGCAGCAACAGCACCAAAGAATGCAAATAGTACTGCCATCCATTTCCAGCCCAAGCCTTTTTCAATATAGAACATGGGGCCGCCAGCCATTTCACCGTAGCCATCCACCACTCGGTATTTAACGGCTAACACGGCTTCTCCATACTTGGTTGCCATACCGAATAAAGCAGTTATCCACATCCAAAAAACTGCTCCCGGGCCGCCTAAAACAAAAGCAGTAGCCACACCAACAATGTTGCCGGTACCTATGGTGGCAGCCAGCGCAGTCATAAGAGCCTGAAAGTGGGAAATATCCCCGGCCGACTTCTTATCCTGCTGAGACGGGGAAAAAGCTAACTTTAAAGCATAGGGCAGCTGCGTAAACTGCAAAAAGCCCAAACGCAGTGTTAGAAAAATACCAGTTCCCACCAGTAATACCAATAACCACGGCCCCCACAGAAAACTGTTTACTACTGAGACTAAATTGCTAAACGCTTCCAAATCCTATACCTCCCTCTATAGACTGAGGCCAGTGAGCTAGTTGTTAAACCACATAAACTTCACTGACAAAAAAAAAAAGAATCCTCCATGTAATTCTTAATCATAATGGCGGATTCCTGCGAAAAACTGATGTATACATATCATGGCTTTAAACGGCCAGCTTTATGAGGCTTGTTCTTTCTTCTTCTGAGCTCGATCTCTGGCTGACTTATCCAAAATTATTTTTCTTAAACGCAGGTGCCGGGGAGTAACTTCCAATAATTCATCATCTTTGATAAATTCCAGGCACTTTTCCAGGGTCATCACTACTGGCGGCACCAGCCTCAGAGCTTCATCGGAACCAGAGGCTCGAGTGTTGGTCAGGTGTTTTTTCTTACAGACGTTTACATCTATGTCCTGGCTGCGGGCATTCTCACCTACTATCATACCCTCATATACTTCTGTTCCTGGTTCCACAAACAGGTTACCTCGTTCCTGAGCATTGTACAGCCCATAAGCCACAGCAGTTCCTGTTTCAGACGCTACCAGTGACCCCCGGTTTCTTCCGGGTATTTCTCCCCGGAATGTATCATATCCATCAAAAACATGATACATCACTCCGGTACCTCGAGTATCAGTAAGAAATTCGGAGCGATACCCAATTAAACCTCGAGAGGGAATACGGATTTCCAGTTTAATTGTATCACCCGGACCGGGTACCATGTTTAACAGTTCCCCTTTTCTTCTTCCGGTAGCTTCTATGACAGTACCAACGAATTCTTCCGGCACTTCAGCATGCAATAACTCCATAGGTTCCAGGATAACTCCCTGCTCCCGGTGGAGAATTACTTCCGGGCGAGTCACAGCAAACTCATAACCTTCGCGGCGCATGGTTTCAATTAAGATCGAAAGATGAAGTTCTCCCCGGCCGGATACTTTGAAACAATCCGGGGTAATTTCTTCAACTCTCAAAGCTATGTTGGACAATAATTCTCTAAACAAGCGATCCCGCAGGTGACGGCTGGTTACATACGTACCATCCTGGCCTGCAAAAGGGCTGTCATTTACAATAAAATTCATAGATATGGTAGGCTCGTCAATTCTAACAAAGGGTATTGGTTCTATTTTGTCTACAGGGCACAGGGTATCACCAATGGTCAAAGAATCAATACCGGAAACGGCTGCTATTTCTCCTGCCGGTACCATATCTTTTTCTACACGGTTTAATCCTTCAAAAGTATAAAGATTAACAACCTTGACGCGCTGCTCTTTCCCTTCGGTATTACAGACTATAACTTCCTCACCCTTGGCAAGACTGCCGCGCAGTATTTTACCAATACCAATTCTGCCCACATAGTTATCGTAGTCCAGGGAAGCGATGCTAAGCTGCAGCGGACCTTCTTTATCTCCCTGGGGAGCAGGTATATATTCTACAATGGCATCAAATAAAGGACGCAGATCTTCAGGTGAATCAGTTAAATGCTTAATAGCATAGCCATCGCGAGCTGAGGCATATATTACAGGAAAGTCGAGCTGTTCGTCATCAACTCCTAACTCAATAAACAGATCCAGGATTTCATCGACTACTTCCTGAGGACGTGCACCAGGGCGGTCCATCTTATTAATTACTACCACTGGTTTTAACTTGGCTTCCAGGGCTTTGCGCAAAACAAAACGAGTTTGGGGCATAGGCCCTTCAAAAGCATCGACCAGCAAAAGCACTCCATCTACCATCTGGACGATACGTTCAACTTCGCCGCCAAAATCAGCATGACCAGGAGTATCAACAACATTTATCTTATATCCATTCCAGCGGATACTGGTGTTTTTCGATAAGATGGTAATACCGCGTTCCCGCTCCAGGTCATTACGATCCATAATCCTCTCAGGAACCTTCTGATGTTCTCTAAAATAGCCAGACTGCTTTAATAATTGGTCCACTAAGGTAGTTTTCCCATGATCAACATGGGCAATTATAGCCACATTACGCAAGAAATTTTTGTCCATAGAACATCCCTTCTCTATACAAATAAAAACAGCATAAAAATTATATCAGTTGACTTAATTAAAAATAAATCGGCACAAAAAAAGTCTGAATAACCCTTCAGACTTTTACAACCTATTAACTGCTTCGTACCTTGATCCCCTCGGGGATACTTCATTTCTTTGATTGGCCCTGCGGGTACACTTTTGTAATAATCCCTGCGGGATTATTTTATATCTCACACCCTTGGGCACTACTTATTTCAATCCCCTTCGGGGATGCTTCATTTCTTTGGTTGGCCCTGCGGGTACTTTTTGAAATAATCCCTGCGGGATTATTTTATATCTCACACCCTTGGGCACTACTTATTTCAATCCCCTTCGGGGATACTTCATTTCTTTGGTTGGCCCTGCGGGTACTTTTGTAATAATCCCTGCGGGATTATTTTATATCTCACACCCTTGGGCACTACTTATTTCAATCCCCTTCGGGGGATGCTTCATTTCTTTGGTTGGCCCTGCGGATGGCTTTGGTCATAATCCCTAATGGGATTATTTCTTATCCCATATCCTTGGGCACTACT
>JAKPGY010000213.1 GCA_029550685.1 Bacillota bacterium | reverse complement strand
GATTCGCAACTTCTGCTGCCCAAGGGAACGGTTATTAGTCAGGAACATTTAGATCATTTTGCGGCGCGGGGTATAGAGGAAATTTTTATTATGGATTCCCGACCCAAGCCCAAAAGCGGCAAACCATTTGCTGACGTTTATGTTGATTCCTTGCAAGTAGTTAAAAGCTTTATGCTGGAGGCAAAACTGGGTAAACCGCTGGATGTTGAAGATATAAAAAGAACTACCGAGATGCTGTTTCTGCAGGTGTTTGATGAAAATGACCTGTTCCGGCAGATGCGCTTAATGAAGGATAAGGATGATTATTTATTTACCCATTCGGTAAATGTGTCCTTATTGTGCATCCTGATCGGTCGCTGGATGCAGTGTGATGAGAAGGAGATCAAGGAACTGGGCACAGCCGGACTTCTGCATGATATAGGCAAAGTACATATTGACGAAGCTATCTTAAGCAAACCGGATCGCCTTACGGATGAGGAATATGAGGAAGTTAAGAAGCATACCATGCTGGGATATGATTTAATTGTGCAGAGCGGAGCTTTCTCCAATGAAATTGCCAATGCGGCTCTGATGCATCATGAAAGGGCTGATGGCACCGGCTATCCCATGGGTATCAAAGGATACAATATCCCCTTTTATGCTGCGGTTACCGCTGTGGCTGATGTTTATGATGCTATTACCTCTGATCGGGTTTATTCGGCTCGTTCCTCTCCCTATACTGCTGCCGAAATATTATGGGAGGAATCCTTTGGACGCTTGGATCCGCGGGTTACCAAAGTATTCTATGATAAAGTCGCCAATTTCTATGTAGGCAACCAGGTGCGCCTCTCCAATAATGAAAAAGGAATTGTTATTTTCGTTGATCCTGGCCAACCTACCCGGCCTATTGTTATGGTAGATGATAAGTTTTATAATCTGGCTACCGATCGGAGTATTTTTATTCAAGAAGTTATTGATTAGCGTATTTACCGCCTTTTTGGGGAAATATATTTATTAAAGTCCCGTATCTATGGACTATGAATAAAAGCTTCAATAAAATGGAAGAATTTAAGTATTGGAACCAAACCACCGGATTAGTAAAAAATATTGCAAAATTTTTAGTTTAACAGCAGGAATTCCCGTTTTTTTGGGGAAAGTTATCTATGGTTTTTAATTTCACTGTAAAGGGAGGACTATGTAGTGAACAAATCGGAACTTGTCAAAGCGTTAGCAGAGAAGGCTGAGATCACTCAAAAGGATGCAGCCAAAGCACTTGATGCCCTGGTGGAAACTGTTCAGCAGGCTCTGGCCAAAGGTGACAAGGTGCAGATCATTGGGTTCGGTAGCTTTGAGGTTCGTGACCGGAAGGAAAGAAAGGTCATCAGCCCGGCCACTGGACAGGAAATCAAAGTTCCTGCCACAAAAGTCCCCGCTTTTAAACCTGGCAAATCTTTGAAAGAAGCTGTCGCAGCTGAAAAGAAGGCAGCTCCTAAAGCTGCTGCTAAGAAAAAAGCCGCTAAGAAAAAATAAGCTGCTTATGGTTTGGACTGAAAACCCAAGGAGGTATGAAATGCATACCTCCTATTTCTTTATGGATTTCTTTATGGAAATCATGGGAAGGCGCTTTACCTGATCAGCTATAATAGTTAAGCCCCGGCCTTTTCTCTGCAGCTTTCCTCTCACCAATACCACTCCTTCTGAAGGGTTAAATATCTCACCTCCGTATTGCTTATATACATCTTCAAACATAGTTACATCAGTTAGCCCCCATTCATCCTCCAGAGCAAAAAAAACTGTTATTCTGCCGCTGCGAGTGGGCGGACGGTGAGGATGAACCAGTAAACCGGCTGTCTGTACGCAACAACCTGATTCCAGGGAGTGCAATTCCTGGGATGACATGATCTTTTGCTGCTGCAGCCAGGGGCGCAGGAAAGCCAAAAAGTGCTCTTGTATATCCAATCCCAGTAGTTCCCGTTCCATTAAGCGCTTCTCCTGGGGAGAAAAGTCAGTAATAGTACCGGCAGGTGGAAGGCTGCCAGCAAACAGAAGATTCTCTGCTGATTCCAAATAGGGAAGGAAAGACAGAAGTTCGCGCCGGTTAGGATACAATCTGTCCAGAGCCCCGCATTTAATTATGTTTTCGGCCTCATCCCGGGGAGGAGCAATTCTTTTGATAAAATCAGCGGCTGAAGAAAAGAGACCCAGTTCCTGCTCCTGGTGAATCGAATCTAAGGTGGAGCGGCTTATTCCTTTAATCAGCTTTAGGCCGATTCGGATAGCCGCTGCCGATTCGGCCTGGCAGTCGGTTTTACTTTCATTTATGTCCACCGGCAAAAGTCTTAACCCGCGCCGTCGTGCTTCCGTAGCAATTACATGAGGAGGGTAATATCCCAGGGGCTGGTGATTTAACAAGGCCGCAAAATACTGGGCCGGATAATGTTTGATAAGATAGGCAGTCTTATAGCTGGTATTGGCAAAAGCGGCGGCATGGGCTTCACAAAATCCATAGCTGGCATAGCCGGCTATGCAGGCGAATATGGACTCGGCCACTTGGGGCTCAATGCCATTGAGGATGGCCTTATGCACAAAATGATGACCGATTTCTTCCATTACCCGCTGGGAACGAGCATGGGTCATAACCCGCCGCAGCTGATCAGCTTCTCCAGGAGTAAAACCGGCAATAGCAATGGCAATCTCAATTACCTGCTCCTGAAAAAGTATTACTCCATAGGTTTTTTCCAGAATTGGTTTCAGCAGCGGGTGCAGGTAGGTTATTTCTTCCTGCCCCTGGCGTCGCCTGATATAAGGGTCAACCATGTTACCTTTGATGGGGCCGGGCCGGATTAAGGCCATACTGGCTACAATATCTTCCATATGGTTGGCGCCCAAGCGGGTTTGCAGGGCCCGTTGAGCCGGGCTTTCCAACTGAAAAACCCCGATGGTTTCTCCCTGACTAATCATTTCATAAGTTGACTTGTCTTCCAGGCTGATACGATCATAATCCAAAGGGGTACCCGTCTTGCGGATCTGCTGAACGGTATCCTGAACCACTGACAGGGTTCTCAGAGACAGCAGGTCAAGTTTTACCAGGCCCATAGCTTCCACATCATCTTTATCAAACTGGGTAATAACAGGCCCTAGGGCTGATTTTTGCAGAGGAGTAAAATTAGTCAAGGGAACATCGCTGATCACCAGACCTCCCAGGTGAGTGCTCAGAAAACGCGGAAATCCAGCTATATGTTCACATACATCCAGGAGCAGCTGAAAACGCTGCTCTTTTAGGGGGCTATCCTGCAGCTCGGGCAGAAGATCAAGGACACCGCGGATGCGGTCGGCGTAAGTGTGGGGCAGACTCTTGGCGATCCTGCTTAATTCCTCCTCAGCAAACCCCAGTACCTTGCCGATATCCCTCACTGCTGAGCGGGCCTTAAAGGTGTTATAAGTAGCTACCCGGGCCACTTGTTCTGATCCGTAAGTTTTATAAACATAGTCGATAACCCGGTCCCGGTAACGGGCTTCAAAATCGATATCAATATCCGGCAGCTGGGAGCGTTCCGGGCTCATGAAGCGTTCAAACAGGAGCCCTCTATTCAAGGCATCCACATCACATATATAAAGGCAGTAGGCCACCAGGGAGTCGGCCGCCGAGCCCCGGCCGGCATAACGGATACCCTGGCGGCGGGCAAACTGGGCCAGATCCCATACCAGAAGAAAATAGTCAGCAAACCCCATCTGTTCAATAATTCCCAGTTCATAATCCAGGCGCTGCTGCACATCAGGCGATATTTTCCCGTAGCGTTCCCGGGCCCCGGCATAACAAAGGGAACGCAGGTAACCAATGGCACTTCCCCCGGGTGGGGAAGCAAAACGGGGGAAATGCACCTGAGCGCTGCTTAAAACTTCCTGGCATTGTTCAGCAATGAACGCAGCATTAGCCAGAGACCGGGGGCAAAAGTGAAAGCGTTCCTCCATGGCAGCACCGGATTTTAAGTATTGTTCGGCGTTGAGGGGACGGGCGGGGTGAACGGCGTCTATGCGCAGCAGGTGCTTTACACAGGTTAGCAAATCGTGAATCATGAAATCTTGGCGATCAGCATAGTGAGCATTATTGGTAGCTACCGGTTCCAGATCCAGGTAGTCAGCCAGCTGCATAAGTCTCTGGTTGAGAGATTGATTACCTGGCAGCAGGGTATCCTGAATTTCTATATAGAAGTTTTCTTTGCCTAATATATCCCGGTAATGGCGGGCACACTCCAGGGCTTCCTGGTAGTGCCCCTTTAAAATAAGAGCCGGAATTTGTCCCTGCCGACAGCCGGATAGTACCAGGACATCTTCTGCCTCTGCCAGCCAGTCGGGGTCCAGGCAGGGATTGCCCCGGGGATGGGAAAGATGACTGCGGGTCAGCAGGCGGCACAGGGAAGTGTATCCCCGGGGACTGCAGGCGATTAAAGTCAGGTGATAACCTCCGGGAAGCTCCGCTTCCGTTCCCTGGATGGGTTTGATACCTGCCCGGGAAGCAATCTGGTGGAATTTAACCGCTGCAGAAACATTGTTATGGTCAGTTATGGCCAAGGCAGGCATATCCAGCTGGGCAGCCCGCTCTACCAAAGCTTCAATGGAACTGGCCCCATCCAGGAAGGAAAAAGGGCTATGGGTATGCAGGTGAACGAAACCCATTTTTTCACCACCATCTTATATGCGTCATCGCACCCTTCGGGTACCACTGATGTTCCCTTCGGTCTCGTCGTACGTCACTCGCCCGGCTAACCCCCTGCAAAGCCGTGGTTAGCGCAGAGCGGCATAGAGATTGCCACGTTCCTTGCAGGAACTCTTAGTTGCCAGTAGGTTGCCCTTCGCACCTGTTCCGTCGTCACGATATAGTAAACGGCTCGATGTGCGTCTCAGGGGGTACCGGGCTAAACAAACATCCTGTTTGATAGCCCTCTTACGGACATCCTGTCCCTCGCCCCCCTTCACCGGCTATATCGGACTCCTCCACCAAGGTGCTCATGGCAAACCTACTGTCACACTACTATTTTTGTAACAGGTTATTTTCACAGCAATTATCACTTGTGGTGCAGACCACGATGGACGAAAACATCGGGTACGGCTTGAGCAGGGGTATTAGCCGGGCGAGTGACTACGACGAGCCGTTGCAACCCACGGAGAAACTGAGGGCTGCGAAGCGGAGCGAGAAACAGGACGTTTCGAGCAGCGAGGACTGAGTGCATGGATGCCGAATTCCGAGTGGTCCGCTTCGCACCGAAGTAAGCTGATGTGTTGCAGGCGAGGAGTCCCGGAGCGAGCTGGCTAATACTCCTGCATCCCGGCTAACAGTACTGCTAAGCCGTGGTTAGCGCAGATGGACATAGAGATCGCCACGCGCTACGCGCTCGCGATGACAGTATAGTTGTCTTTTGCACTAACGCGAGGACAGTTTTCACAGCAATGACACGAAAGATGGCTTTTCATTCATCGTGGCCTGTTCCTCAGGAGATAATCGGATTGGCTATATAATGTTTTCACGGGATAGTACTTCATAAAGCACCGGTACTACCTGCTTTTTGCGAGATAGAACTCCTTTAAGAAAGATTCCTCCCCCTTCATCCTGGGGGCCAAAAGCCGATTTGATCAGGTGACTCTTTTCACCAGCTATGAGCAATTCAGTGGCCTCTTCCAGGATGTCAGTTACCATAAGACAAATAAAGGCATAGCCTCGGCGCAGGGCCAATTCTTCCAAGCTTTTCAGCAGATCCCCGCGGCGGGAGGCCATCTGTCTGGCATCAATGGTTTCCAGCTGTGAGATAGCAAATACTAAAGAACCGCTGTTGTACTCTTTTAAGTCGGAAGTAATAAGTTCTACATCACTTTGTTTTTCAGTATTAATGGCATGGCTAAAAATTTGCTTGCCCCACTCCAGCGGATCCATCCCGGCTATTTCTTGCAGCTGCTGGGCTATTTTTCGATCCTTACCGGTAGTAGTGGGAGACTTGAAAATCATGGTATCACTTATAATTCCAGAAAGAAGCAACCCGGCTAGGTTGGTTCCCAAAGCCATATGTTCCGTTAAGAATTTTTCTGCGATCAAAGTGCAGGTAGATCCTACTGGTTCATTATGAAAATAAATAGGTGATATAGTCTGCAGGTCCCCCACCCGGTGGTGATCAACGATTTCTAAAATTTCCGCTTCCTCGACCCCGTCCACCGCCTGTTTGCGCTCGTTATGATCTACCAGTATCAGTTGTTTGCGCTTCATCTCTAGCAAGTTGTAGCGGGAGATAAAGCCCAAGAAAGAATTACTTTCATCCACTACCGGATAGTTGCGGTAGCGGGTAGACAGCATATGCTTGCGAGCTTCCTCCACCAGCTCGTCTTTTTCAAACAATACCAAATCTCGGGTTATCATCACATCAGTAACTTTACGGCTGAATAATTCCCGCAATATTTCCGGGGCCCGGGTAACATCCCGGGTGGCTGCCAGGCTGTCCAGAAAGATCATAGCCAAATCACCAATAGTAATTAACCCCAGCAAGCGCCCACTCGGGTCCAAAACCGGTACCGTTTTCAGGTCATTACTGCGCATCAGATTGCCCAGTTCAGCCAGAGTCATGTCAGTACCAACCGCTATAGGTCTATGTTCATCGAGAAGGTCTTCCACAGTGTTACGGACATTTCGTACCAGAGCGGGCGGTTCAAAGCCAAAATAATCTAAGATAAAGCGGGTCTCTTCATTTATTTCTCCGGCTGAAGCTGCTATAAATAAGCCTTGATCGGTGGTCTGTTTGTAAACCTTGTAACTGATAGCTGCCGCCACTGAATCCACATCTGGATTTTTGTGGCCTATTACCATAATTGGTTTCATTAGCGATCCCCCTAGTCTTCTTCCTTCAGCATCAAGTTAGCGATAAACTGTGCAGCCAGGATATCTTCCATAGAGTTACGGCTGGCTGCTACCACAGCCAGTCCACATGCATCGCCCCATTCCTGGTGAGCCCGAGCCACCGCCCGCAGGGCAGGCTCCAGGCCGCGGTGTCGATAGGTTCTGGCCACCGTTCCCGTGATCACCCGGGGACTTTCTATAAAGGCAGCGTCATATGCCACTCCTCCGGTATCAGTTACCGCTACAACCACCTTGTCTCGCATATCCAGCATACGAGGTGTCTCAGCGCCCAAGTTAGGCAGAATTGCTTCCACGATCCCACCAGCTGTTTCAATCCCCTTTATTACTTTCTGGCAACGCTGCTGTCGATCCTGGTCACTTCCTACCCGGGGTTCGCTCACCAGAATTATACCTGTCTGGTGGGAGCGGGCTATTTGAGCTGCATACTCCCCTACTCTTTGGGGGTCAACCTTTACCGGTGCCCGGGTTTCATCCGGGCTGGCACCCAATACCGCTATAGCACCAGCTTCCAGAGCACTCTCCAGGGTAGTTGACATATCAATTACGTCAACTATCATGACCAGAAATCCCTGCCGGGCAGCCTGTTGAGCCCCTGAGGCATCACTGGTTACAATTATGGACCTGGATCTTTCCATAGACCCCTCCTCCTCCCGGAGTAATCGGTATTCGTCCTGCCCTCATCTGCATAACCAGAGCAGCAACATTATTCCCCGCTACCCGGGCAATGTCATCAAAGCTGGCTCTCTCCATTACCTCTATTTCATTGCCCAGGTACTGGATTAGTTTCTGGTAGGTGGTGGGACCAACCCCCGGCATACTAGTTAACGGTACCCGGTAGCGATAAGGCGGTCTGCCTACCGGATGATATGGTTCCCGGTGATCCTGAATTTGTACTATGCGATCATACACTCCCATAACCAGTTTATCGTTGCCACAAATCGGGCACTCCACTACCGGCGGTTCCCCCTGCATAATCTGATCACACTGGGGGCAATAGCTGCGGTGATATTTGCCCATCAAAGGGTCCATACCGTAATTAGCCAGAACCCGTCGTCCTTCGTGACCATATACCGCCAGGCGGAATTCCTCAAAATTAAGTTCGGCCAACCGCAGCAGATTATACTCCCGCCCCACATTGCCCGCAGAATGAGCATCAGAATTGGACAGGAAAGTAAAGTGACGGGTTTCATTAATAGTATCGGCCATATCTGTATCTGCACTGAGCCCCAATTCCAAAACGTGGATCTGGCTGGCATCCCGCCCCAAGTAAGACTGAAATGAAGATGCCAGCATGCCGTAGAATCCCTTGTGGGGGGTAAAAGCATGAGCCGGGCAGAATACTCCCCCCAGCACATGAGAGAGATTCAACAATTCTCTAATATCAGCCTTGCAGCGTTGAGTGGATAGTTCCATGTTCTTTACCCGGGAGCGCATAAACTTTTGGTATTTATGCAGGCTGTCCAAGTCGGGAAGGTAGATAATAATATGCACTCCTTCCCGGGTTTCCACTTCACACCCTGCCAGAAGCATTACCCCCTGGGCAGTCATAAAGCCACCGCGCTGGTGAATCTCAAGCTGGCCTTGGTCCACCATCTTCTCCAGTTCAGCCAGCACAGGAGCGGTGCCTGCATCGACTATGCCCACAATATTCAGTCCCTTGCGCAGAACCGTTTCATTAAGCAGATTGGCCAAAGTAAGACTGCGGGAAGCGGTAATTTTCACCGGACGCCCGCTGGCTCTGCCAATATGAACATGCAAATCAGCATAAACACTGCGCAATCTTATAAATTCTCCCTATGCTGGTAAGCGTATTGAATGGCAATAATGCTTTTGCCATCTATGATCTCCCCGGTAAAAATGGCCCTGTAGGCATCTACCAGAGTCATTTTAACTACTTCTACAAACTCATCCCGGTCAGTATGACTATCTCCCATTGTTAAATCCCGGGCCAGGTAAAGGTGCAGCTGTTCATCACAGAACCCCGGAGCACTGTAATAGGATAAGATAGGTTCCCAAGTTGCAGCCGAAAGTCCAGTTTCCTCTTCCAATTCTCGTATGGCACAATCCCGGGGATCCTCGCCTGGTTCCAGGGTTCCGGCCGGTATTTCTAAAAGTACCTTTTCTACTGCTTTGCGATACTGCCGGACCAGCCACACCGTACCATCCCTATCTACAGGTATTATAGCCACTGCCCCGGCATGCCCCACTATCTCCCGGGTACTGGTAGAACCATCAGGCAGTTCTACTGTGTCTACTTTTACGTTTATGATGCGGCCGGCAAATATTTGCTGGGAAGAGATGGTTTTTTCATAAAGATCCATAAATGTTCCTCCTGCATATATTTATCCATAATAACATAAACTGCCAGCAGAGGTGATAATATGAGTTTAGTAGTAGGAAAATCCGGATTCTGGTTTACCGGACCGATAGGTGATCTCATCACCCTGCTGTCTGCTTATCCCCCTGAGACTACTCTGGCAGAGTTCATCAGGTTAAACCTACACTAAATTGATACGGTTCAGTTCCTGCCCCGTTAACAACTTTTGTACCAGGCGGGCAGCAGCCACCAGAGCCATATAAAACTCCCGGTCCTGTTCCACCGTGCGCCCCATAGTAGTAAACTGCAGTTCACTGCGGCGGAAACGATCCAAGGTCTCTTCGGCCGGTTCCACATAGATTTCATGCAGGTCAAACAAACCGGCCTGGCGGGCCTGCTCCAAAACCCTGCTCATCTGTTCATCGGAAAGCAGGGGAAGGGGCAGCAAACAGCGCACCTTACAAACCCGGGCCAAAACAGTAAGAGTATGATGACTGATACCCTGATGGCGGGGCCGGGCATCGGCAAAACTAATGCGCGGTACCGCTATCGGAACTCCCTGCAGAGTTTCCACTGCATTCAGAACGATCCCTTGCTCCACTCCGCTGAATCCCCAGCGGGTACCGGTCCCCACTATTCCTGGGCCCATGCTGACGATAATCACATCGGGATGAAACGCTGCCCGGGCTGCCAGTAAACCGGAATAAACATTAACTGCTTCCACATCTCCGCCAAAAGCATGCCCAACGGTCACCGTTCCGGCTATGATACCTTTGCGGGCAAGCCAATCCACTGTTTGACTAAACTGCAGGGGCAAAGCCGCACCGTCAGTCATCAGGTAAGCTGTTTTAAAACCTGCCTGGTGCAGTTCTAAAGCCAAAGGGCCCAGCATGGAATGAAGAGTAGCCGCCAGAACCGGAATACCCTCCAGACTATCAGCGTCTTTCAATTCCTGGTGATAAGGACTGCCTTCTTCCTCGGCACTTAATACTTTTATCTGCAGAGGAGTATAACGGAGTTTCATGATATGGCCTCCGTTTGGCAGTGATTTCTCACTGCCGTTTAGTCCCGCTATAACATAGTGATAGCCCCCGCTGCCCAGATGCAGGGTTTCCGCAGTAGTATTGAGGAGCACCTGGTCTCCGCTTTTAACCTTTCCCACCAGATCGGTATAGACAATACACTTTTCTTCCCTGCCGTTTACCTCCACGGCATAGCCCTCAATACCTGGCCGGGAAAATATTGGCTGTTTCAGTACCCCACATTTTATTTCCAGCATAAATATACTCCCTTTAAGCTTGCGCTGCCTGGGCAATTATCTCCATAATATATTCGGCATCTTTTAACAGGTCCTCTATCAGAATATACTCGTTGGTAGTGTGCACCTGGCGCATACCTATACCCAAATTCACACAGGGAATACCCTGTCCATTAATAATGCTGGCATCACTGCCGCCCCCGGTACTGGTTAACACTGGCTTGAGACCCACTTTTTCCGCTGCTCTTACGGCAATCTGTACCACCGGTTCATCCTGGTCCAATCTCAGTTCCGGGTATAGAAAAGTAACCTGGACCTCAGCCCGGCCTCCTCTTTTTTCCACTTCTTCCTTAAAGATATTGATCAGGCGGTTGGTCAAATCATCAAGTTTAGAGCGCTTCAGACTGCGGCACTCACCCTTTACCCGGCAGACATCAGCCACGATATTGCGTGCGGTCCCACCCTCAATAATTCCTAAATTGCAGGTGGTTTCCTCATCTATTCTCCCGCAGGGCATGGCTGCCAGGGCCTGACTGGCTATGTGAATAGCATTGATCCCCTCCTCCGGATTAATGCCTGCATGCGCTGACTTACCGTAAGCTGTATATTCAATTTCATTCTGACAGGGGGATTGAATTATAATCTCTCCCGGGTTGCCTCCCCCATCCAAGGCAAAAGCCATCCGCGCTTTAAGCAGTTGATAGTCAAATTGCTTGGAACCCTGTAAACCCTGTTCCTCGCCCACGGTAAACAATATTTCCACATCGGGATGGGACAGGTTTTGCTCATTGATACAGTCTATGGCTTCCAGCAAGGCGGCAATTCCTGCTTTATCGTCGGCGCCCAGTATGGTATCGCCCGCACTGGTTATGCGATCACCAGTTACGCAGGCCTTTATGCCTATACCCGGTTGAACAGTGTCCATATGGGCACAGAAGAGAATGGCTGGCCCCTTAGCAGAGCCCGGCCAGGCAGCCAGTAGGTTGCCGGCATCTCCGCCCAGGGCCTGGCCAGCCTGGTCTTCCATTACCTGCAGGCCTCGCTGCCTCAGGAGTTCTGCCAGGTAATCCTTAAACCGGCCTTCACGGCCTGATACCGACTCAATTTCCACCATCTTGACAAAACTGTCTATTAATCTTTCCCGGTTTACCATGGTGATTAACTCCTCCCTAATTGATCAATAGTCCGCAGGATCTTAACCTTCTCAATGGTTTCCGTCAAAGAGTAGCGTTCCGTATACCAGTGAATTATTATCAATAAAGCCAGCATAATCAGCCGGGGCAGCCAGGGCATATAGGCTGCTGCCCAAAATCCCAGAGCCAGGCCCAGTACATTTGAACCTGCGTCCCCCATCATTACCCGCGCTTTCAGGTCACTGGGAAAATAAAAGACTACTGCTCCTAGTAAAGGCAATACCAGGGCCCAATTGATACTATCGTAAGCCACAGCAATTATAACCGCCCCAAACATGAAGGTACCCTTGATAGCTCTCCCCGGCCTTAAATCCAGCAAGTTGATAAAATTAGTACTCAAAGCAATAAGTACTGTGTTAAGAATAATATTGACCCAGTCGGCTGATATAAACAAGGCTATGTAAAAGGCTATGAGTCCTCCCCCCAGGGCTTTTAATCCCCCGGTAGTCAGCCTCCCTTTCAGCATAGCTCCCAAATGGCCTTTCAATCCGGTGGTATCCCGCCTACCCAGCATATCATCAATAAATCCCAGAAAAGAAATGGCTATAATCCCCAGCAAAAAAAGCTGGCTGCCGGCCACCTCATGGCTGACCAGCCGGTAAAGCAGGTAAACCAGTAAAAGGGTCATGGCAAAAGAAATGCCTGCACCAACCGGAATATGCTCCTCCCGGTAGTTGCTGCGCACCGCTCCCGTATTTATCAGCATAGGCAGCAGCAGGTAGAGTATTATGCCTTCAATTACAAAAGCAGCCAGGAAACCTCCGGCCGCCCAATATAGTTCATTCAAAGCAGATTCCTCCACTCACTTATTACTACCTTCAGCACATCCCACCACTGCCGGCCGCGATGCAGGAAACCTTGCAGATCCCGGCCGGTTTCTTTATGACTCATCTCCGTAGGTACCTCCACCACCCGGAAACCTTTTCGCAAAGCCCGGATGGTCATGCCCAGTTCTACTCCATATGATTTATCAAAAGGCAGAACCGCCTCCAGCACTTCCCGGGTCATGGCCCGCTGCCCGCTTAAGGGAGCCTTTGACTGTAAATTCCCCGCCCTCTGGATAGCCCAGGCTGCGGTTTTTTTAACCAGTCCAAAGCCTCCTTTACGCTTGGGAGGAGGAAAGGCAGCTATAGCCAGATCAGCCTGGCCTTCCAGAACCGGCTTTAGAATTAGTTCCGCCTGGGAGGCAGAATCACCTAGATCGCCATCCAGAAATAAAACAATATCAGCGTCCACCTCACCCACTGCCTTATTCATTGCTCCCCCTTTGCCCATATTGTAAGGCAGATCCAGCAGGTAAACCCCGGTTTTTCTGACTTCATCGGCAGTAGCATCCGTGGAACCATCGTTGACCACCATGATTTTATCTATACTGGGTATAGCTTGCAGTGCTCGAATAGTCCTCCCGATGGATTCTGCCTCATTGTAAGCGGGTATTACTGCCCAAATGGTCTTCATCTAGACTGTCCTCCTATAACCTCAACCGGTACACTGGGCATAAACCGCTTGGCAGTAGGTTTAATCCCATAATTGCCTGGTTCTCCTTCCATGGCATATATCAAAGCGATCTGCCCCAGGCTTAAATCTATGTTATCCACGGTACTGATATTATTTTTCTGGTATTCCTCCATATAGGAAAAGGCAGTCTGGGAACTTTCCACACCGAATACTTTTAAATTCCTTTCCAGGCAGTGGGTAATCAGTCCCTGATCAAAACTGGAGGCCAAGAACATATCTTCATCCTCAGTTCCACCCACCACTATTATTGCTTGCACCGGAACCTCACTGCTGCCGCTGAACTTGACTAAGCCTTTATCCTGCAAAAAGGCTATTACGTTGGCATCGGTCTGGTTACTTATTACCGCAGCTACACTGGTGGCCATCTGATAGCGAATAGCATTCACATCACTGCCAGGATCCAACTGGTAATAATCAATTAATTGACCCTTTAAATCAGCATCTTTAAGAGTAGCTTCCTCCAATACCACGGTTTTGGAGGTTATGTTGGCCCCGGCTATAGAAAGAGAATTCAGCATCCCGGCTGGAATATCGCTGCCGCCTGTAACTACCACCGCCACATTTAATCCTTTAAGTCTATCCTTGACCAGAACCGGTAAAAGGGCCTGGTTGTAATTTTCATAATTGGCCAGCATCGTGGTCTGAAAAATATTAGCCTCCGTCAGCACCTTTTCTTTTTCCCGCAGGCTCAAGAACTGCTCCTCTAAGCGGTCAATGGATTTTTTCTGTTGCTCGACCAGTAAATCATCACCCACAATGGAACTGCCGATCAAAATGCCCACTGCCAGAGCTAAAAATAACGCTATGATAGTAGCAATATGATATCTCAGATCGATCATGCAAATTCACTCTCCATTACATACTGAACAGCAATTTAAGCTGCAGGGAAAGTATCCGGAAAAACGGCTGGGTAGCAGGAGATATCATTAAAACTATAATAATGGGAACCATAGCAGCTGCCAAAAGCTGCAGCAGGTACTTGGTGGGCAGGTGTTGTTTGTACAGCTGGCTCACGCCCCGGGCATCCACCAGAATCGAACCAACTTTCATGCGAACCAGGAAAGTGCTCCCCATACCCTTGCGCCCCTTCTCCAGGAAATCGATCATATTGGAGTGGGTACCTACCGCTACCAACAGGCTGGCACCATATTCCCAGGCCAAGATCATGGCAACGTCTTCACTGGTTCCCGGCATGGGGCAGGTCAGGGCTGACAGCCCCATGTCCTCAACTCGCTTCAGTCCGGGAGCATTACCATTGGCGTAAGCATGAACCACTATCTCAGCTCCGCAGAGCAAAGCTTCATCAGACACACTGTCCATATCACCCACTATGATATCTGGTTTTAAGCCAAACTCCAGCAGAGCATCAGCACCACCATCTACACCAATGAGTACAGGATTCTCTTCTTGTATGTATGAACTGATAGTACGCAGATCTTCTTTATAGCTACTGCCCCTTACAACTATAAGTACGTGCCTCCCCAAAATAGGAGTTTTTAGGGGCGGTACTTCCAAATTACCCAGTAAAATGTCTTTTTCTTTTTTGGCATATTCCAGAGTATTTTCTACAAAGTGATCCAATTCAGCTTTGATATTCTCATTGGCTTCTTTCCACTTGAAGCTAACATCTTCCAGAGTCAACAATTTTCCCTCGGCTATCTTGCGATTCCCGGAGAATACCTCCTCGCCCCGGATATAAAGAATGCTCCCCTCCCTCACCTCGTCAAATATTGCATCTCCAACTTCATCTAGAATGGGGATGCCCGCTTTTAAAATTTTATAGGCACCTTTAGCGGGATATTTACCAGTAATGGAAGGACGTGCATTGATAATCACTTGCGGTCGTATGTCGATCAGCGCATTAGCAGCTACCTCATCTATATCATCATGGTCAATAATGGCTATATCGTTTTTACGAAGGCGCTTGACCAGGTTTTTGGTTCGCCGGTCAAGACGAGCCCGTCCTTTAATATACATGATCCCACCTCTTTACCACCCTGGCTTGCGAAGCACCGCATTTATATTACCACAATGTAACCCCAAATAAAAACTGGGCTGGAAACCATTACTTGTTCACAACTGAAAGCAAAAAATAAAAGCCTCTTCTTCATTGGCAAACCAATAAACAAGAGGCTTATGAATACAATTACATTAACTTACCTTGTTCTCCAAGCGGAGCCGGTCGGCAATAATGGCAATAAATTCAGAGTTGGTTGGTTTTCCTTTTTCACCGCTAATGGTATAGCCAAAGAATTTGTTGATCTTGTCCAGATCGCCTCTATCCCAGGCCAGTTCAATAGCGTGGCGAATAGCTCGCTCCACCCGGCTGGGAGTGGTGTCATACTTCTGGGCAATAGTAGGATACAATTCTTTGGTAACGGCCCCCAGGTAATTAATCTCTTCCACTACCAGCATTATGGCATCCCTCAAATACTGATACCCTTTAACATGAGCCGGTACCCCAATTTCGTGGATTACCTTGGTCACTTCAACTTCCAGGTTCTTGGGAGCTGGCGCATGAACCGTCAGACTTGACACCGTACCTCTGTTTTCACTGCGCGGGCGGGTGTCATAGGCCACCTGACGGACCCGGTCACCCAGGACCTGCAGGTTAAAGGGTTTTAAAATGTAATAATCAGCACCGAGCTGGACCGCCTTCTGGGTAATGTTCTCCTGGCCGAAGGCAGTTAAGATAATAATTTTGGGGCGTTTGGGCAGATTAGTTTCGTTGAGCTTTTCCAGGACTCCTATGCCGTCCATATAGGGCATAATCAGGTCCAGTATCAACACATCTACCTCATTT
Source organism: Bacillota bacterium (assembly GCA_029550685.1). Classification (GTDB taxonomy): domain Bacteria; phylum Bacillota; class Syntrophomonadia; order Syntrophomonadales; family Syntrophomonadaceae; genus DTU018. The sequence goes on along the minus strand of JAKPGY010000213.1, from coordinate 36,548 downwards.
TTCTCTAACGTCTCCAGTACTTCCATACCATTACTACAAACATCGATGATTTCAAAATCCCGTTCATTGTTGAAATAATCTTTGAGAATTCCGCAAAACTCCCGATTATCATCGGCGATCAGGATCCGTATCCGGCCTGTTTCATTGAACATGAACCAAATCCTCCCCATTACTGATTAAGTCTCAATTATTTGATTAATATTCGCTTTTCGACGATACACCAGGTATTTCCTGCTTTATTTTTCTGCCAAATTGAGTCATAATGCCGCAGACAATTCCATAAATTAACACATTAGACCCCTGGTCAAAATCGCAAGGCTAACCAGTGTCTGTTTATGCGTGCCCCATTTCTGTTTGAATAATGGACCCAATAAGCCCTCTAATAGTTTGTCGAAACCCTCGAGGACTTTATGGGACTGTCGGAAGTTTCTGACAGCATATTATCCATAAAAACTCCATAACCTCGCTGGGGATCATTTAAAAACACATGTGTTACTGCCCCTACAATTCTATTGTTCTGAATAATGGGACTGCCGCTCATGCCCTGAACTATTCCCCCGGTTACATTCAGCAGCCGGGGATCGGTGACACGGATAATCATACCTTTGCCATTCTGTCTTTCCGGGTAGACTTTTTCAATCACTATATCAAAGGCTTCAATATCATTACCGTTGATTACTGTATATATTTGCGCCTTTCCTTTTCTTACCTGATGGGCATAGCCCACCTCCATACTATAGCGCTGCAGCGGGTTGGTGATTTCCTGGTTCATCCGGCCAAATATTCCAAAGGGGGTGTTCTTAGTGATGTTCCCACTAAGTTGCCCTTCGCTGTCAAACACACCAATTTTTTCTCCCGGTCGACCTGGCTCAGCCGGTTTAATGGTTTGTACTGACGCACTGACAACTTTGCCGCTCAATACTTTAATACCTTGACGAGTATCTGCATCAATAATTATATGCCCTAAAGCTGCGTATTCGTGAGTTTGAGGATCCCAGAAGGTAAGGGTTCCTACTCCCACCACTCCATCCCGGACGTATAGACCAATCCGGTAACGCTGGGTTTCCGGACAGTAATATCCCACCACAGGTACTTCAAAAACCTGCTCGCGGCGCTGCACGGTCAAAACCATTTCTTGATCACGGTGATTATCAATTAAGCGGGCCAAATCGTTTTCAGTATTAACTCCCTGTCCATCTACTTTCAGGATTAGGTCGCCAATTTGCATACCCTTATCCCGGGCTGGATAGACTTTTTCTCCGCTATTATCCACCACCGGAGCAAAACCGACCACCATAACTCCACGGGACTGCAGCATCACACCTATGGAATGGCCTCCAACTACTACCCTGCGGGGAGCAACAGCTTCCACCGCCATTGATTTCACTGGTATGTAGCCTAAAAGCTTGATCGCTACATCCACCCGTCCGGGCTTGAGGGCTACTATTTCGTAACCGCCGCTGGAATGACGGTTTACAGCCACCGGAGGGTCAATGGGGGCTGCAAACACACTGCTGGATTCGCCTACCACCTGCATCTGCACATACTTTTGTAAAGCACTGGGCAGGTCTAAAACAATTTGATTGCTTTCGCCTACTACCAATTTTTGATTTTCGGGCAGGGTCAGGACCATTCTGGCCTGGGGTGAAAAGCAAAGGGCTAAAAACAGCACAGCGATAGTAATGCCGATCAATGGCCTAATTTTGCGCATGTAATGAATCCACTCCCGAGACTTGATGTTTTCTATTCTCTCCTCAGGAGCAGCAAACTATACTGTCAGGATAATTAGCTGTAGAGCTGGCCACGATAACTCTGACAGCGCGGCGAAGCTCCACAGGTCGCCGCACTGCAACCTTGACGATCAGGCGCTCGGGCAGGGCAACCCTGAGTTCTTCCGGAGTACTTGATGACGGCGCTATCACCATAAACAGGTCGGTATCCTGCACACGCTAGCCTTCGCCTCCGTCCATATAGGAAAAAGAGCGTCGTGAATGACGCTACCAGACTGTCAAAACCCCCGTTAAGTCACAAGATTTAACGGGGTTTTAGTTTTGATTATGGTAAACTACAACAATGTGATGAATTTGCTAGAACGTGCACCAAATCTTAGAAGCAACCTATAGATAGTAGACAGGATTTTTCTTTTCAGTTAAAAGCTTAGTGTGACAAGAAGGAAAGGGAAAATCCCAAATCACTACTTACATTGGCACCACCCCTAGTATCTATCCAGTAATGGTTTATTATTGCATTTATTATAGAGAATACCAATTTTTTTCAATCGATATGTTGTGATAATTATTTTGATGATTAACGGTCTTCAAATATAATGAAACAAGGATAGCCGGGAACTTAAATAGGCTTTCGGAATTAAGGAACCAGGGGAGCAACCAGAGGGAGGGTTCTTGCGGTTCAAATATGGTTATTGCAAGAGGGGACGATGTAGGCATCGTTCCCTCAGACTGTCGAAGAAGTCCATTTAAAGAGATCGCCACGTCGCTACGCTCCTCGCAACATTAGCCGTGAGCGATAGCGAACATCGGTAGTGCCGGAACGGCCGATGACAGAACCGGAAGCCATCGTTTGGGTCATTGCGAGCCCCTGAAAGGGGCGTGGCAATCTCAAATATCCAACTTATGATAGCTTTTTTGACACGCTGAGGGGACGATGTAGGCATCGTCCCCTGTGTTATGGCATTGTTAAAACTATTTGTTTTCAATAATCTTTTTTATACAAGCACTTAAAGGCTTATAATCTTTATCCACCGCTGCAATCATTGCGTTTAATAATGTATCCTTGTCTATTAAAGACCAGTTTATATCATAACCACAATATAAAGCTAATTGCCTTATAAACTCTCTAATGGTACGACCATTGCCTTCTCGAAATGGATGTATCATGTTTATTTCGGACATATAATAAGCAGCTTTTTCAGCAAACTGATCCAACTCAAGGCCCCTTAAATAATGATCTGATTTTAATTCGCTTAATAAATTTTTTAAGTTATCTTCTATATGTTCGCTTCTACAAAAAAACGTAGAGCCTTTCGAGATATCCTCAAGTCTGAATTTACCCGCGAATGGATAAATGTCTTGAAAGATATATGCGTGTATTCTTTTTAGGTGAGTAACTCCAAATCTCCCTTTAACGGGTTCTTCCTTTTCAAGCTCATATTGCCTGATCAAAGTAATATCGGCCTCAAATTGGGATAAGGCTTTGGCGTCTGATATGTTTTCTTTGTTTATCAATACATCAGTTTCCGGATAACAATATCGCGATTGGGAGACTTGCTTACGATCATATTTTGAAAACCCGCTACTCATTATCGTCCAAATTTTGAGCTATGCTTTGCCCTTATTATGGTAATAGCACCTTGGCCGCTAATTGTCCCTTTAAGGTAACGATCACCGACTTTTTGCGCATATGCGCTTGGTTTTAGTCCCTCAAAGGCCATAGAAGCTTTTACACTTGCCGCCACTCTTTTATTCCTGACACTATTGGTTTTCACGTTTTCACCTCTTGGTATCATTATACTCAAAATCGAAGGATATAGACAAAAAGAGTCCTTGACGTACCATGGCTGTATAAGCACCTCTTACCCAGATAGCAGCAAAAGCTGTATCTTCAGCTCACAAGAACACAAGGCGATAACTCAACAATTAGTTCGCAGCGTTGGCGATCATCTCGCGGGCGTGCTGAAGAGTGATGTCGGTGATACTTTCCCCGGACAGCATGCGTGCCAATTCCGTGACACGTTCCTCACCTCGCAAAAGGCGAACCCGGGTAAGGGTTTGACCCTCAGATACCTCTTTTTGAATCAAGTAATGGATATTGGCATAAGCCGCCACCTGAGGAGCATGGGTGACCAGTATCACCTGATGACTGTCTGATAGCTGGTTGAGTTTGCGAGCCATGGCAGTTAAGGAAGTTCCCCCTACCCCCACATCGATCTCATCAAATATCAGGGTAGGGACCTGGTAAGTATCAGCCAAGGCCGTCTTAATAGCCAGTATGACCCGGGACAATTCGCCCCCGGAGGCAGTGCGGGCCAAAGGCCGTAATTCTTCGCCGGGATTGGCTGAAAACCATATCTCAGCCCGGTCCATCCCCTGAGGGCCAGGGGTGGAGCGCTTCTCTATCTGAATGCTGAGACGTATGTGGGGCATATTGAGCTGGCTTAGTTCAGCCAAGATCTGTTTTTCTAGAACCTCAGCCGTCTGCCGGCGCAGTTTGGAAAGATGGGCAGCCGTCTCTTGATAGCGTTCCTGCCACTTGGAACACTCCTGAACCAGAACCTGCTGCCGTTCCGAGCTAAATTCCAGCTGGTCTTTTTCCTCATAGGCTTGTTGCAGATAGAGCAAAATATCATCCACACTGCTGCCGTACTTGGATTTAAGTTTTTCTATGGTATAAAGCCGCTGTTCGATATCTTCCAAAAGGCCTGGTTCAAAATCCAGCTGATCCTGAAAAGAGGCTATACTGGCAGCCATATCCTGTATGGTCACCAGCATGTCCTGCAAAGGTTCTGTTAATGAGGCAAAAAACTCATCCTCTTTTAAGCTGTGCATGGCATCGATGGCTGCCGACAGCAAATCATATGCACTGTTGCCTTCTTCACTGCGGTATAAATACCCCAGCACCCGCTGGCTAGTCTCATTCAAGCGGTGGGCATTGCGAATGCGCTGTCTTGTCACCGTCAACTCCTGGTCCTCTCCGGGCCTAAGTTGGGCCTGTTCAATCTCCCTAATCTGAAAATCCAGGAAATCCAGGCGCTGCAGTTTATTCTGTTCATTAGCCCGCAGTGTATCCAACTCACGGGTCAACTTCTGCAGTTCCTGATACTCCTGCTCTAACTGGGTCCGCAGGGGCAGGATCTCGGAATTGAAAGCATCTATCATTTCCAGGTGAGCATCCCCCTGCAGGAAATGATGCTGCTCTCCCTGAACATGAAGATCTACCAAATAGGGAGCTAGTTGCTTTAGGGTGTTTATAGTAACATTTCGCCCGTTAACCCGGGCAGTACTGCGTCCATTAGGAGCTATTTCCCGGCTGATAATCAGGTTGTCCTCCCCGGCTTCATATAAGCCCTCTTCTATTAGGAGCTGGCGGATATCCTCTCTTTGCGGCACATCAAAAACAGCCTCCACCAATGCCTTCTGGCTGCTGTCCCGTAAATAATCATCCTGAATACGTCCCCCGGTTACCAACCCCAGGGCATCAATCAATATAGATTTGCCAGCTCCGGTCTCACCGCTGAGAACATTAAGTCCTTCCTGGAATTCCAGGCGCAGTTCGTCAATGAGGACAAAGTTTTTAATAAATAGTTCGATCAGCATAGCTTTCCCCACTTCCCGGGTTAAATCAACTTCTGGAAGTGCTTCATTACTTCAGCCACTGCTTCTTTGGGCTTGACTACGATAAATATGGTGTCATCTCCCGCCACTGTCCCTATTATGCCCTCTAGTTCTGAAGAATCTATCACTGAAGCTACACTTTGGGCTCCACCAGGGAAGGTTTTAATTACAATAATGTTCTCACTGTAATCCATATGCAATACTGCATCTTTCAGTATACGGTGGAGCCTCTCCTGATCACGGTTGGCAGCAGCTGCATCAGGCATAGCATAGCGATAGCCGTCTCCATCGGGGATCTTAACCAGATGGAGTTCCTTTATATCCCGGGATACCGTAGCCTGGGTCACATCGAAGCCGTTAGCACGCAATGCCTCGCATAGTTCTTCCTGAGTAGCCACCCGCCGGCTATTAATAATTTCCATAATGCTGCGATGCCGTCTGGATTTCATAATGTCACTCCACTCCGTTTACTTCCCCCTAAGAGACAGGGAGGATGATTGGCGCTGATTTATGAAATTCAATTACCAGGCTTCATATTCCTTCTGGTCCAGCTGAGCCATATACGCTTTTACCAGCTTAATTTCTTTTCCGCCACCGGAATGTCCTGAATAGGCTACTACCGTCACCAATCCCCCGTTAGCCAATCGTTTCGTACAGTGTCCCAGGGCAGCTACAGCTCCAAGGCCGGAAGTGGTAATGGTTACTTCCTGGCAGTATAATGGGACTGTCATTTATAGTCCCTCACTCCTTCGCAAACGGGTATCAATTTCATGAAAAAAGGAAGTGGTCTTTAAATTTATTAGATTGAGTTTATGGTCGGCCTTACGTATTGATGCGACTGCTTCGGGTTCCAAAGGTATTTCCGACTGACCGTCCAATCTGATCAGACTGGGGCGTCCGTCGGCGGAAAACACTCTAATCACCTTATCTGCACCAACTACCATTGGCCGCCGGCTGATAATCTGAGAGGCAATGGGGGTAATTACCATAGCCTCTACCTCCGGATCTATCACCGGGCCTCCACAGGACAGGGAGTAAGCGGTAGAACCAGTAGGAGTAGCTACCAATAGTCCGTCTCCCCTGTAATTACCAGCTTGATCAGAACCAATTTCCACACTCAGGTTGTTCAACTGATGATCGACCGATCTAACCACAATTTCATTCAGGCAACAGCCTTGATGAGTAATATGGTCCCCCTGGTGCACAGTCACCTGCAGCATCATGCGCTGGTCCAGGCGATAGCGTTGGTTAAGCAGGTCCGGCAGGTATTGTTCCAGTTCATGAACCTCAATATTGCTTAAAAAGCCCACCGTTCCCATATTTACTCCCAGAACCGGTACTCCGGTGATGGCATATTGGCGAGCGGCCCGCAAGATCGTACCATCCCCGCCAAATACAATTAACAGGTCAAAACTGCCCTGTTCAGGCACCGTCTCCCGGCCGTTATCCACCTCCACTACCTGAACACCCTGGCTTTTCAGGAGTTCTACCGTACTGTGGGCTGCTGCTTCGGTGGCCTCTTTATAATAGTTACTAACCAGCAAAATTCTCATCAGTTGTGTTTTCCTCCCAAGTGCTGATGGGCTTCATCCACCACATCTTCAACTTTCCCGTCGATATCCGGCAGGGGCAGTTGATCCTGACGCAAATAAATAAGAAACTCTATATTCCCCTCAGGGCCTGTAATTGGTGAGTAGGTCATATCCCTACAGTAAAGTCCATGACTGGCAGCATTGGCTATGCTGTTTAATAGTACCTCCCGGTGAGTACTCTTATCCCGAACCACACCTTTGCGCCCCACCTTATCACGCCCGGCTTCAAACTGCGGTTTGATCAGGCAAATTACCGCACCTTCATGTTTTAATAATGCTTTTATTACCGGGAAAACAAAACTGGTTGATATAAATGATACATCCACAGTTACCAGATCAACCAGTTCGGGAATTTTCCCATCAGGTAAATAGCGTATGTTAGTCCTTTCTATGTTTACTACCCGGGGGTCATTGCGCAGTTTCCAATCTAGTTGTCCATATCCCACGTCCACTGCATACACCCGACGGGTTCCCCGCTGCAGAACACAATCCGTGAATCCTCCGGTGGAAGCTCCTACATCCAGAACCACCAGATCCTGTACCTGCACACCAAATAAATCTAAAGCCTTTTCCAGCTTTAATCCGCCCCGGCTGACATATGGACATCCGGGAGCGGTTACCTCGATTACTGCGCTTTCGTCAACAGCTGTACCTGGTTTGTCTATTATATGATCATTCACCCGAATCTGCCCGGCTAAAACCATAGCCCGGGCTTTTTCCCGGCTGGGTGCCAAACCTTGCCGGTAAACCAGGGTATCTAATCTAATTTTTGTCAAATTTCAGCAACTCCCAGCCCTGGGGCTGAACCAATTCTGGCCAGCGATTGAAAATCGACTCCATAATAGCCTCCGGGCGCATATCCAAATATTCAAACAAAATGTCTACTTTGCCATGTTCTACAAACTCATCGGGAATTCCTACTCTGAGCAAATCAGCTTGCAAGCGTTCTTCCTGCAAGGTTTCCAGTACCGCACTGCCAAAGCCGCCGCTTATAATATTATCTTCAATAGTCACCAAATACTTGTGGGTACAGGCCAAACGACTGATCAACTGCCGGTCCACCGGTTTTACATACCGGGCATCGGCCAAAGAAGCATTTATACCATGCTGGGCTAAAAGTTCCACCAGCTCCCGCCCCAAACTGGTGCCCCGGCCTACACCGATCACGGCCAGATCCTGTCCCTGCTGCAGCATTACTCCACGGCCTACCGGCAGAGACTGGTAAGGAGTATTAACTGAAATCCCCAATCCCACTCCGCGGGGATAGCGGATAGCCACTGGTCCATCCAGGGTAAAGGCGGTATGAAACATCTGCACCAGTTCATTTTCGTCCGAAGGGGCCATCACCGTCATGTTGGGAATACTGCGCAAATAAGACAGATCAAATACTCCGTGGTGAGTTGGTCCATCCTCTCCCACCAGACCAGCCCGGTCCACGGCAAAAATCACCGGCAGGTTCTGCAGAGCCACATCATGTACTATTTGATCATAGGCTCTCTGCAAAAAGGTAGAATAAATAGCCACCACCGGCCTTAACCCGGCCCGGGCTAAACCTGCTGCCAGGGTCACCGCGTGCTGTTCACAGATACCCACATCAAAAAAGCGCTCCGGATACCGCTGGGCAAACTCAGTTAGTCCGGTGCCCGTAGTCATGGCCGCAGTGATCGCCACCAAACTGGCATCATGTTTTCCTCTTTCCACCATGAAATCGCCAAACACTTCCGTATAGCTGCGTACCGCCTTTTTTATAGGCAAGCCGGTTTTTACATTAAACGGCCCTACCCCATGGAACAAGTCAGGATCACGGCGGGCTGGCTCGTAACCCCGCCCTTTTTCGGTAATAGCGTGAATTAAAACCGGTCCTTTCATGCGGCGGGCATTCCGCAATACCAGGATGAGCTCCTCCAAATTATGCCCATTTACGGGACCAATATAGGTGAAGCCCAGCTCCTCAAAAAACGCTCCTGGGACCATCATATATTTTATCAGGTCCTTAAAGCGGCCGGCTGCCCGGGCAATATTGGGTCCGATACCTGGGATCTTTTTTAAGATGGTTTCAATATCTTCCTTGGTGCGAGAATAGGATGGATCAGTGCGCAATCGATTCAGATAAGCAGATAATGCACCTACATTTTGGGAAATGGACATCTCATTATCATTCAGTATTACAATCAAATCACGATCTTCATTTCCAGCATGATTCAGGGCTTCAAAGGCCATACCTCCGGTCAGAGCTCCGTCCCCGATAATGGCTATGACTGAGAAGTCCTCATGATTTAGATCTCGAGCAATAGCTATTCCCAGAGCCGCTGAAATAGAAGTGCTGCTGTGGCCGGTATTAAAAGTATCATGGGGTGATTCCTCCACCTTGGGGAATCCGCTTAATCCTCCAAATTGCCGCAGAGTCTGCATCTGTTCACGGCGGCCGGTAATAATTTTATGTACATAACTCTGATGTCCCACATCCCAAATCATTTTATCCCGGGGACTGTCAAACACATAGTGCAGAGCCAGGGTAAGCTCCACCACTCCCAAATTGGCAGCCAGATGACCCCCGCACTGGGAAACACTGTTTATCAATAATTCGCGTATTTCTTCAGCCAAACCATTCATGGCAGGCAAATCCAATTTTTTTAGGTCCTGGGGAGAATTGATACTATTTAGTATATTCATGATCACTCACCTTTTACTGGCAAACAGCTGCCGTCCGGTCAAAGCTTCAACATAAGCTATTATTTTAGCCACCCGGAAGATAATTTGATTGGCATATTCAACCGCCAGGTTCTTGCCGATGGCTTTTCCGCCTACGGTAAGAGCCGCAATTAAGCTGGTCATTACTGCTCCGGCCAGAACCAAATCCAAAGTTGGAAAAGTATCGGCCAGACTAGCCACAATCCCTGCCCCTACTGCTCCGCTTAAGGTTCCGGAAATATCACCCACTACATCATTGCAAAAGTTAGCCACTTTGCCTGCATTCTGGGTCAATCTCACTGCCTGAGGGGCTCCAAATATTTTCTTAGCCGCCCGGGCATTAAAGGGAGCAGTTTGGGCGGCTGTAACCGCTGTTCCTATAATATCAAAAAAAATGCCCAGCAGTATTATTATTAGTAATAATCCCAGGGCCATTATAAGATTATTTACAGTTTGAATAAAAGTTTCCGAGCCCAAACTAAGTAAAAGGGCAATCAAAAATGTGAAGAAGCCGACCACAAGACCGGCTAACAAGTTCTTTTTATTTATGCGACTATTATAGCGCTGCAAATATTGCTATCCCCCAAGAAAACTTCATACTGGCAAAAGGTTATTAGTTGAGTAAACGCTGCGACTTAGGTCCAGTAGGTTTTCCCAGCAGAACACCCGATTGTTGCCAAAGGGGCGGTTTCCCTTTACGTCTGCTTCACTGCGTCGCCGCCAATGAGACTGGATTACCACTTAGTGCGCACTTTAATCCTCAACCAACTGTACGGCGCGTACACAGTCTAGGAGTTTTCCTCAACAACCCACATCAACTCTAGCCTCTTTTGCAGTTACCGGTTTCAGGACCAGACAATCAATATCTTGGCCGAGATACTGGCTGCCCTTATCGGTTCATTCGCCGCAACCACTCAAGGCAGGCTACACTGCACCCAGCTTCTACCAAATGCAGGTTTTCTTAAAACCATACGGTTTTAAGCCTCCACGGGAGCGGGGTCAGTTTCCACATGCCATTGTGGACCGCCCCATCACCCTTATCTCCCAGCAACGACCCCTGACTGGGCGTCAAAAGCCGATACCAGAAGCTTCATCGATGTGCCCTTAACGGATTTTTAGGCCCGTCTTCGCAATCGATAGGGTTGACTAGAATACTGCAACCTTTTGCCAGATCTATTTCCCATGTATTATAGCATACCACCAACACAGGTTGCCAGTAACGCGCCGGTTCGCTAAATCCGGGATCAGCCCATAACTGACAACAGCCGTGTACCTGCTTGCGCATATTCGGGTATGCATCAATTAGCTTTGTCTTTCCAGAGTAAAGTAAGCTAACTGGCGCAGGAACTCCGCTTCTGAGCCAAACCGCTCCAGACTGGCTACACATCGTTCTATACTCTGGCAGGCCATGAGTTCAGCCTGTTTCACCCCCAGTAAACTGGGGTAGGTGCTCTTATGGTTCCGGGCATCACTGCCCACCGGCTTGCCCAGAACCTTTTGATCTCCATTAATATCCAGAAGATCATCGGTTATTTGAAATGCCAGGCCAAAGTACCTGGCGTAGGAAGTCAGTGCTTGTAAGCCCTCTTCATCCATATCCCCCAGCAGAGCACCGGCACGCAGTGCTGCAGTGAACAAAGCTCCGGTTTTTAAACTATGCAGGGTTTGCAGAGTAGGCAGATCAATGGCTTCATTTTCTGCAGCCAGGTCCATAACCTGACCACCGATCATGCCCTGGCTTCCGGCAGCAGCAGCAATCTCCCCAATAACCTTAATCACCTGTTCCGGCCCCACTCCAGGAACCTGAGCATTAGCAGCGAATAACTCAAAAGCTGCAGTAAGTAAAGCATCTCCGGTCAATATAGCATTGGCTTCTCCGAAAACCCGGTGGCAGGTAGGTTTACCCCGGCGGAAGTCATCATCATCCATAGCGGGCAGATCATCATGAACCAGGGAATAACAATGTATCAGCTCCATGCCGCAGGCTGTCAGCATGGCTATCTCCGGTTTTTTACCAGCAATAGCCGCTCCTTCCAAGACCAGCATTGGCCGTAATCTCTTTCCTCCGTTGAAAACTGCATAATGCATGGCCTGGTGAATTACGGTAGGGTGAGTATCGGCTCCTGTCAGGTACTCCAATAAGTGTTTATCAATATAGTCTTTACGTTGCTGCAGCTCCTGCTTGAACAAATTCATGTCCACAGTATATCACCTAGCCTTCCAGCAGTTCTTCACAATCCACCAACTCCAGATCCCCTTCCAGGGTCTGCACCAGCTTTTGCACCTTGCCGTCGGCTGCTTTAAGCTCCTGCTGGCAGTAACGAGACAGTTTTACACCTTCTTCAAATAGACGCAAGGCTTCTTCCAGCTCCAATTCGCCATCCTCCAGCTGGATTACCAATTCTTCCAATCGTTTCAGGGCTTGTTCGAATTTCACAGGTTCCATCTTACGACTTTCTCCTTTTGTTTTACCTGCGCCTGCATTTCACCATCCAGCAGGCTTATGGATAGGCAATCTCCTGGTTGTACATTTTCCACTGAATAAATAATTCCTTCCTGGTTACGCACAACTGCATAGCCCCGCTGCATCACTTTTAAGGGACTGAGCCGTTCCAGTCCGGTTACAGCCATAGTCAAACGCTGGTGAGCCTCATTAACCCTATTCCCCATCTCTTTTTGCAGCCGCAGTCTTAATTCTTCGCATTTTTGCTGGTATTGCTGAACCATTTGCTGGGGTTTCTGCCAGGCCCGGTTCATCATCAGCCTGTCCAGTACTTCATTCTCCTGCTGTAATCTCCTTTGCATAATGCGGATTAATCGTTGCTGCAACTGGCTATACTCACGATTCAGCTGTTCCAGATCGGCCACCGCCAGTTGGGCCGCCTGGGTGGGAGTGGCTGCCCGTATGTCAGCAGCTAGATCGGCCAGAGTCCAGTCCACCTCATGGCCTACCGCTGATATTACCGGAATATCAGATTCAAAAATAGCCTGCACCACTTCTTCACTGTTAAAGGGCATGAGATCCTCAAAGGAACCTCCTCCCCGGCCCACAATAATCAAATCCACCTGGCCATAGAGGTTGAGAAGTTTAATCCCCCGGGCGATTTGGGCAGGGGCCTCAGATCCCTGTACAGCACTGTGCACCAGGACTACGTCTACACCCCGGTGGCGCTGTTTCAGTACCCGCAGTATGTCCCGCAGGGCCGCTCCGTCCTGGGAGGTTACCACCCCGATGCTTCGGGCATAGGCGGGCAGTGGTTTTTTCTTTTCCACATCGAAATAGCCTTTTTGCTGCAGCTTTTCCTTAAGCTGTTCCAGGAAGAGATAGACACCCCCTACGCCAAAGGGTTCCATTTCCTCCGCATAAAGCTGGTAGCGTCCCTGGGGAGCAAAAACCGCAACTGACCCCCGCACCAGCACTTCCATGCCGTTCTCCGGCTGAAAATCCAGCCGGCGCGCCCGGCTGCGAAACATAACCGCACTTATGGAAGAATCCGCATCTTTTAGAGTAAAGTATAGGTGCCCGGATTGCTGGTACAGCTTAAAACCGGATATTTCTCCTTTCAGCCAGAAATCCCGGAGGAAGATATCCTCATCCAGCAGGCCGGCTATATACTGGTTTAACTCACTGACTGATAAATAAGGGTTCATTTATTATGCCTCTCCTGGGCTGCTGCATACAGGTTTTCCATCAGCTTGGCAATAAGAATGGGCCCAAGACCTCCTGGCACCGGCAGCAGATGACCATCCAAGCTGTTCAAAGCCTCCTTTTTTACATTGCCGCAGCTGTGATCATAATGCCAGTAAAACCCCGCATCCAGAACCAGAGCACCATCGGCAACCTGATGGGCTTGTACTACTTCCGGCCGTCCCTTTTCAATGACATATATATCTGCATCAGGGAGGGGACCTCCAGCTGGCATTTCTGGAATAATCGTAACCTGGCTGCCTTCCCTGGTCAGCAACAGACTCAGCGGTAATATCACGTCAAAGGAGTCACCTACCAAGACGGCTTTCTTACCCGAGGCTGATCCGCGGTACTGGTGGATAACTTCCAGGCAGCCTAGAGCAGCGCAGGATATAAAACGTGGTTTTCCATAGATAAGCCGTCCGCGGTTTACTGGGTTAAAACCATCTACGTCTTTGTTGATATCAATGGCAGCCAGGAATTGATCAGTGTAGGGCTGCAAGGATTCCGGCAAGGGCAGCTGCAGCAGGATTCCATCCACCTCGGGATCCTGATTTAACTGCTGAATTTGTGTTAATAATGCCTCCCGGGTGGTATCAGCCGGCAGAGCAATATGCCGGGTAGTGCCGCCGATAAAGCTAACTGCTTTGTCTTTCAGCCCCACATAAATCAAGGTTTCTTTATCATCACCCACTAAAACAATAGCCAGATGAGGATTTATTCCGCCAGCCTGAGCCTGCTCTTTTATCCGCTGACGAATCTCATTGGATATCTGTCTGCCGTCTATTAATTCCATAATAACCCCCTTATAAAACGTCCTTTATTGGTCCAACCGGTGCTGCAGAGCAGCCAGCATGGCCACACCCACCGCATTGTCAGTACTGAGATGGGGTGAGGCGAAATAAAGCTGTGCCCCTACCGCCGGGTGCTGTAATCTTTTTTTTAAGCGCTGGGCTATCAGGCCGTTAGCCATAACACCTCCGGCCAGCAAAACATCCTTTATTTCCAATTGTTCAACAAACCTGCGCAGAACTCTTTCCAAAGTTTTGGCTATCACCCCCAGAACCGCTGCAGCTACTGTCTCTGGACTGGTTCCATTGTTCAGCATCTGCACCGCCCGGGTTTCCGCACCGGAAAAAGAAAAACCTTTTTCGGTAATAGCAGTAGGAATAGCAGCTGATTGGTTATCATCCGCCTGACCAGCCAGATCCTCCAGAGCCGGTCCGGCCGGGAAAGGCAATCCCATAGCCACTCCTACCCGATCTACCAATTGGCCGGCATGGATGTCCTCACTGCTGGCCAGCTGGGTTATAGTCATTACACCAGGTACATGGTTTTCCACCATTAATATATCTGAAGTTCCCCCGGAAAAATGAACCGCCAGAAACCTAGTCTTATCAAGCAGTTCCCAACTACCCTGCAGGCCTGCCATAACATGACCTTCCTGATGGCTCACCTGGTATACCGGCAGATGGGCAAAGGCAGCCAGCGACTGAGCCAAGGAGGTGCCTGCCAGAAATACCGGCATGTAGCTGTTAGCCTTATTACGTGGCCGGGTGCTTACCGCCAAAGCCTGGATATTACTATAAATAAGAGGGTCTAGCCTTTCCATTAGCTGCGGTAAATTCTTGATATGTAAAAACAGGGCTTCCGATTGACGCAAGCCCCGTTTGCCCGGTTCAACTTTTAGTACCATTCTTTCATCGGCTACGATACTCAGGTTCTCATCTACAGCAGCTATGGATGTGGTATAGGCGCTGGTGTCAATCCCCAGGAACACTTTCATGCTTTTCTCCTTGTATACGATCCAGTATGGCATTTACAAAGCGGCTAGACTGTTCTCCCCCGTATCGTTTGGCTAATTCGATAGCTTCATCGATAGCTACCACCGCTGGTACTTCCTGGCGGAAAAGAATTTCATAGGCGGCTACCCGCATAATATTGCGATCCACCGATGACATCCGGTCCACTGACCATTCCCGCGAATAGCGGGCGATTTTTTCATCAATTAGCTGCATATACTGCAGGGTCCCCTCCACCAACTCTCCAGCAAACTGCTGATCCTTGTCGGGCAGCGCCTGCTCGTCCAGCAGGTATTGCATGGCTTGCTGGGGATCTGCCTGAACCTGGTCTACTTGAAAAATAACTATAAATGCGTATTCTCTAGCTTTCCTTCTGCTCAAATTTTCACCCTTACTACCGCTACCGGTCCTTAAACATCTGTTTCATCCAGCTGTCGAAATCCTTCTTTTCATCAAGCTGTTTTCCAATAAAATATCCCACTGCTATGCAAATAATTATAAAAACAGTACGCCAAAAACCAAAAGTAACAAACAGTATACTGGCAAGTAAACCGAGCAAAACACCGATGGTCTTGCCTCGATGTTCTATAAACAGAAATGGGATTACTTTCTCCCACATATTAACGCCCCCTTTATGCGGTTACTGGTTTGTTGGTACTAGCGAAGTCATCTACCAAAACCCTAACCTCAGAGACCTGCAGTCCGCCGATGGATTCCAGGTGTTCTTTTACGGCAGCCTGCACATTTCGCGACATTTCCGGTACGCTTATTTCCGGATTGATCATCATATGTAAATATATTACTATCCCATCAGGCCCATTGGTTACTGATGAACGAGTTTCCTTAACTCCATCAACTTTTTTTACAGCTTTGGTTATGATGGTCTTTATTGCCGCCACGGTAATTGATACTTGCCCGTTTAAGCTGCTGCTTATCACAATGCTGGTAGGTTTGGATTCACCTTTGAGCAATGAAATCAAAATCACAATTGTCAAAGCAATTACCGCTGCTGCGGATGCCCCCAGTATTATCTGGTTTACCGAATTGGACAGAAGTGCTTCCCCAGCTTCGATTAGACTGGTGTGCCCCACGGCCAGATACATGGCGGCTACTGCCAGCCCCAGTATCAACAGGTTGTAACAGAATAGAACTACCCGCCACAGTCCGGACATATTATACACCTCACTTTAAAAATTGCCGGTATACAGATAACCCCCTGAGTTAACAGGGGGTTGGCACTTGCTGTAACAACTACTCGGCGCTATCCAAATCAGCTGCCAGCTCAGGTTCTGCATCCGTTTGTTTCTTTATCTGCACAGACACCACATGCACGTTAACCGCAGTTACCTGTAATCCGGTCATGGTTTCTACCGCTACTTTGACTTCTTTTTGAACATTTTCCGCTACTTCCGGAATTGGATAGCCAAACTGTACCGCAATGTAGATATCAATACGAGTTTCGTCATTATTGACTTCAACTTTAATTCCCTTACCGAAATTCTTTCGTCCCAGCTTTTCCACCAGGTCAGTTCCCCATCCGCCGCTCATGGCTGCAACACCTTCAACGTCCATTGCCGCCAAACCGGCCACAGTGGAAACAACCTCGTCCGCTATACGAATAGTCCCCATTTCAGTAGCCAATTCAGGTTTTTGTTCTACCATAAATTCACCTCCATTATTATTCCCATACTGATATAAAAGTTATTTTACTAAGTATTCTTCACAATATCAAATAGACCTGCTTGGGTAAAGATCAACTGTCGCTCATGCGACGCTGAATAAAGTTGGTATATACCTCTCCTTTCTGGAAAAAGGCGTTATTAAGCACTTTCAGGTGAAAGGGAATAGTAGTCTTGATGCCGTCAATGACAAATTCGCTTAAAGCACGTTTCATGCGAGCTATAGCTTCCTCCCGGTCAGCTCCCCATACAATCAGCTTGGCTACCATCGAATCGTAAAAAGGAGGAATAGTATAGCCGGTATAAACTGATGAGTCCACCCTGACTCCCGGCCCGCCCGGCGGCAAATAACGGGTAACCGTACCCGGAGAAGGGCGAAAATCATAGTCAGGGTCTTCAGCATTTATACGGCATTCAATAGCCCATCCCCTGAGAGCAACATCTTGTTGCTGAATACGCAGGGGCATCCCGGCAGCACACTTAATCTGTTCCTTTACCAAATCGATACCGGTTACGAACTCAGTTACGGGATGCTCCACCTGGATGCGGGTATTCATCTCGATAAAGTAAAAGTTGCGGTTTTTATCTACCAGGAACTCTACTGTCCCGGCACTGGAATAACCCACCTTTTTAGCCAGTTCTACCGCAACTGTTCCCATGCGGGACCGCAGTTTTTCATCCAGCAAAGTGGAAGGAGATTCCTCCAGCAGCTTCTGATTGCGCCGCTGCAATGAGCAGTCCCGTTCTCCCAAATAAATAGCGTTACCGTGCTCATCAGCCAGAACCTGTATTTCTATATGCCGGGGTTCTTCGATATATTTTTCAATATATATTTCATCACTGCCGAAAGCGGCTCCAGCTTCCATACGAGCTGTTTCCAATGCTTCCTTAAGAGAGTCCGGATTGTGGGCCAGCCGCATGCCCTTGCCCCCGCCCCCGGCTGCAGCCTTGATCATAACTGGATAGCCGATAGCATCAGCAATCTGACGGGCTTCTTTCAGGCTGCTGACAGCCCCATCACTGCCAGGGACCAGAGGTACGCCGGCCTGGAGTGCTATCTCCCGGGCTTGAACTTTGTCCCCCATCATTTTTATTACCCGGGAAGCCGGCCCGATAAATTTAAGATCATGAGTCCTGCACAGTTCCGCAAAATAGGCATTTTCAGCCAGGAAGCCATATCCGGGATGTATCGCATCAGCACCGGTATTATGGGCAGCACTGATAATATTGGCTAAGTTCAAATAGCTCTGGTTGGCTGCAGGCTCACCTATACAGACTGCTTCATCAGCCAGCCTCACATGCAGGCTGTCCCGGTCAGCAGTGGAATATACGGCTACTGTAGGGATGTTTAACTCCCGGCAGGCGCGGATAATACGCACCGCAATTTCCCCCCGGTTGGCAATCAAGACCTTGTTAAGCAACAGTATCCACCCCTATAATTTCTCAATCAGCATTAATACCTGTCCATACTCTACCGGTTGGGCATTGTCAACCATGATGTCAGTCACCACACCGTCAGTTTCGGCTTTGATCTCGTTCATGAGTTTCATAGCCTCTACAATACACAGGGTCTGTCCCGCTTGAACCTTGTCACCGACCTGTACATAAGGCGGAGCATCCGGGGATGGAGCAGCATAAAAGGTTCCCACCATGGGAGCTGTCACCTCTACCAAATTACCAGCTACAATACTGGAAGCCACCTCTTGCTTCGGTGCGCTACCGCTTGTTTCTGGTATAGTCTCCCCAGGCACATTGACACTGGCCCGGTTTTTGCGTAAAGCTAAACGATAATCATTCTTCTGGACTTCCAGTTCACTAATACTGGTCTGATCCAGGAGTAGGATGAGCTCCCGAATTTCGTCTATGTTCATCTCATCATCTCCCCTGTAGCTTGCTTTGTTGCTTACCCGGTTAACCGGCTGGCGGGTAATCCGGGGTTCTTCTTTCTTTGGCTCTGCGCTTACTTCATCATGAGTCTGGATCTGGGGAATATCCTGATGGCCTTTAGATTCACGCCAGGCGAAATATTTTAAGGCTACCTGCGGGAATAGAGCATAAGTAAGAATATCCTCTTCACTGCGGGCGTAATGAGCTGACTCCTGACGGGCCTTTTCCCACATAGGATCCAACAGGTCAGCTGGCCGCACTGTTACCACTTGTTCATCTCCAATAATCTTCCGGCGGATTTCCTCCTTGATAGGTGCCGGAGGTTTCCCATATAAACCACGTACATAATCCTTGACTTCTCCCGGGCAGAGCTTATAGCGTTCGCCCATTAGAACATTCAGAACCGCTTGTATGCCTATTATCTGACTGGTAGGTGTAACCAGGGGAGGATATCCCAAATCCTGGCGCACTCTCGGTATTTCTTCCAAGACCTCGTCAATTCTGTCGGAAGCTTTTTGTTCTTCCATTTGGGACATCAAATTGGAAATCATCCCGCCCGGTACCTGGTGCTCAAAGACTCGCATATCCGAGATGCGGGTAACCCCGCGTTCAAAACCTTTATGTTTGCGCAGCTGTTCAAAATGGTTAGCTATCTCAAACAGTTTGTGCAGGTCCAGTCCGGTATCCCGCTCAGAATCCTGCAGAGCTCTGACAATAGTTTCAACCGGTGGTTGGGAAGATCCAAAAGCCATGGGTACAGAAGCCGTATCGATAATATCCACTCCAGCTTCAGCAGCTTTGATCAGAGCTGCCATAGCCAATCCGCCGATATAGTGAGTATGCAGCTGGATAGGTACATCCAAATTGGCTTTTAGCAGTTTAACCAGGTCATAGGCAACATAAGGAGACAAAAGTCCAGCCATGTCCTTAATGCAAATGGAATCAGCTCCCATGTCCCTAAGCCGTAGAGCTGTATCTACAAAATGGTTCAAGGTGTGTACAGGGCTAATAGTGTACACTACACTGGCCTGGGCATGTTTTCCGGTAGCTTTAATAGCTTTTAAAGGTACCTCCAAATTGCGCACATCATTTAAGGCATCAAAAACCCGAAAGATATCAATACCATTCAAAGCCGCCTTCTCCACAAACTTTTCTACAATATCATCGGGATAATGAGTATAGCCCACTAAAGACTGCCCTCGGAGCAACATTTGCAGAGGAGTCTTTTTAACGATACCGCGTATAGTTCGCAGACGCTCCCAGGGATCTTCATTTAAATAGCGTATGCATACGTCAAAGGTGGCTCCTCCCCACACCTCCAGGGAATGATAGCCAACTTCATCAATCTTGCCCAATATCGGTAGCATATCGCTTGTAGTCATACGGGTGGCCCACAGGCTTTGATGACCATCACGCAGGCTGGTATCGGTAATTTTGATCGGATTCATCCTGCAACCTCCTGTAACTATCCATATAGCTAAACATATATATAAAAAAATATGCCCAAATACAAATAGACTCAGGCCTGCGGCCTGAGTATTCTTATCAACTCCAACAGTATTAATTATAAAAACTCCCTCAGTTTATAGCAATGGGTTTCGCATGTATACAAAATTATCCGCTTTTTGGGACATCCCGGGCAATAATCACGATCTGATCCTCCCGGGTCTTGGTCACTCTGCTGACCAGAGCCTTAATCTCCTGCTCCTGGTCCAGCTGCAGGTTATCAGTTGCCACTACCACTGTGGTATTTTCCGGTTGGATTATAACTACACAATCCTGATAACCCTTGGATTTTATTAAATTCTCAGCTTTCATTTCCCTTTCCATGTCGGTGGATATTTCCACCAGGCGCAGTGAAGCTGCCTGACGGGCTTCTTTGTCACTGCCGCTCTGGTCTAGTATATCCCGCAGCATCTCCACCTCTTTACCGCGCATGCGCTCCCTTTCCATACGATACTCAGCAAAAAACTGGTCGCTGTCCTGGGAGGAATCACCAGCTTGACCGGCGGCTGCAGAATCAAGGTTATTCATTACCGGCTGCTCATCAACAGGAGAATTAGGCTCCAAACCTTTCAGGATGAAGCCGCCGGAAACAGCCAAAAAAACAATCATTATCAATAATAGACCGCTTTTGCGCAAATTAACAACCATTACCTGCCTCCTTCCCGGGGCATTACCCTGACTCGGTGGGGAGAAATATCCAACAGTGTAGAAGCTGCATTAGTCAGGTTTTCTTTTACCTGGGGATCACCCGCTCCGTCAGCTACTATCAAAACTCCTAATATATTGGGAAGCTTTTCTTCCAATAAAAGGGGATTACCTGATGAGACGGCCAGGTCCCGGGTGCTGCTCTCTTCTATGGTACTGCTTCCGCTTTCCTCGATCTGCCTGCGTTCATCCCGATTATTGGTAGCGTAAGTTTTTATTCCCTCAGAATCCAAAGTAACACTGACTTCCACTATACCGGCCCCTTCAATCTGACCCAGAATAGCCGCCAATTCCGTTTGCAGGCTGTGTTTTAGGCTGCCCTCTTTGGCTTGGCTCGCCAGAGGCTGGGCCACCTGGGTAGGGGATGAATCCGGTTTGCTGGTTGACGGCCACAGCAAGGCCAGAAGCCCAATACAGATGATTATTACTAACAGCAGCCGCCCCTTTTTACTGCTAAGCAAAGGATATTTACTATCCTCACTCTTTTCTCCGCGAATCCATTCATCCAGCACTCCCTCAACCTCCTTGAAACTCAATTTGCACGGCTGTATCCTCAAAACCGTAAAGGTTTTTTATAATGGTACTCAGTTTACTGCGGATTACTTCCTGCTCTTCAGACAGGGATGCAGCATTACTGCGGAATACGCCCACCCCACCAGTTCCCTCCTCAGAGACTGTTGTCTGTGGCTTGACTAGCAAGTGCATAGAATCTACTCCCCCGGATTCATTCAGCACTACCCTGGTTTCTACATCTTCCACACCCGGTACCAGCATAGCCACCGCGCTGATTTGCCCGGCTACTTTATCAGACAGTGCTTCCTGATGGGTCTCCCATATTTGCCGGTTAATTCTCTCACCTTGCTCGAGAATCTCTTCTTGTTGACGCATGTTTACTTTAAGATCCCACCACTCCGTGTTAATACTGCGGTTGCCAAACAAAACTCCGGCTACCGGATTCAACACCGCAATTAATATGAACAGTCCCACGGCAAATCGTACAAAAGGCCGGAAGGTTCCTTCCGGAAGCATAAGTTCAAGAAAGCTGGCAATCAGCACGATAACCAGTACATTGCGGACTATTTCACTAAAAACTGCCATACCCACCCTCCTTACGGCAGAGAAGCCAGGTGATTGGACATGCCCACCACAATCGCGATCATTATGAAAAACATAAGGGCTACCGCCGCCACCGCTGCCAGCATAAGGAACAGGTGACTGCTCATCATTTCCAGTATGGCTGAGGTACGCGAATCTCCTAAGGGTTCTGCTACGGCTGCGGCGATTTTGTAAATCAGGGCGATGGCCGCCACCTTCAGCAGCGGAAACAAAACCACCCCCAGTATGATGATGACTGCGGAAATGCCCAAAGCCTGCTTGATCATTACCACATAGCCGGCGGCTACTTCGATGGTATCGGAGAACATTTTCCCCACCACGGGGATGGCATTGTCAGTTACAAATTTGGTAGTGCGCAGGGCTACTTTGTCCATTACCGAGGAATACAAGGCTCGCAGGGTGAGAATACCTACGAACAGGGTCAGGAAAAACGCCAGGGCCATCTGGGCTATCTGCCCGAAAAATTTGGCCATCTTTTCCACTTTCAGCCCTTCGGAAAGATGATTAATCAGATTTAAAATAGCGGACATAATTATTAGGGGAAATACGACATTCTGCATCGCATTGGCAAAGGCCGTGCAGGTGGTCATCATGACCGGGAACAGGGTTGCAGCCGTATGTACGTTGCCCAAACCTGCTACCAGCACCAGCATCTGCGGCAGCATTCCCATCATGAAGCTGACCATTTGGTCTATGGTCTGCTGCCCAATCTCCAGCACCAGGCGAAATGACCCCAAAGCAATGGCGGCCAGAGCCATAAAGCAAGCCAGGTGAGAGATGCGGGCCACCCCTGAAGAAAAAGCGCTCTGCAGGTTAACCAGCAAGGCCGACAGCACCGACAGGATTAGCAGCCTGCCCAACAGGCTGGAATTTACCATTATCTCCTTAAAAAAGAATCTCACTGTATTATTAAGCAGTTCTTCAAAGCTGAATTCCCATTCACCTTTGATGAAATCCGCCAGCCATTCCTTAACCGGTTTGGAGTCGGTATATGAGCTGATCTCACCATCAATGCGGTTTTTAAACTCCTCCATCATTTCCAGATCTATTTTATCGACGGTATCCTGCCAGGAGAACACCGGTTCTTCTGCCGCCCCTACCGGCAAGGGCAGCAGCAGCATAATCCCCAGGGCAAGTCCCATCACCAGTCTTTTCATACCGGCTAACCCCCTCACCCCTTATCCCGGCAGCAGTTCCATCAGCGACTCCAATATGGCTACCAGCATAGGCAAAGCTAAAACAGCAATGATAATCTTGGCGGCAAACTCTACCTTTTTCGCTACCGCCTGTTCCCCTGCATCCTGACAAATAGAAACCGCAAACTCTCCCAAATAGGCTACTCCCAGGATCTTTAACAGTGTTCCTAAAAAAAAGTAATTTATCTGCGCCCGCTGGGTTAATTCCTCCATAACACTGAGAATGGCAGCCATTTTGCCCATCAGATAGGTAAAAATGACTATACTGAAAACGATACTCAACACCACTGCCATAACCGGCTTTTCCTGCCTCAGGATTAACAGCATAATAGTGGTTACCAGAGCGATTCCCACGATTTGAGCGATTTCCAAACTCCATCTCCCCCTGCAGGATTTATTGGCCAGGCCACGGCAGTTTTATAAATTAAAAACGGAACGAACTACCAAAAACAGCTGGTTCATAAGCTGCACCACAATGATCAGCACTACCACTACCCCTGCCAGGGTAAGCATTTCCGCCTGCTCCTCTTTTTTCGCCTGTTTAAGTACAATTGACAAAACCGAAATCAGAATACCAATGCCTGCAATGCGGAAAATAATATCTATATCCATACCAGCCCTCCAATAATATGTTGGCTAATCATTAAATCTACAGGAGCAGTAAGACTACTACGGCACCCAGGATAAATCCCCCATAACTCCAGATTTTTTGCCCCGCTTCCACTTCCCGAGCAGCCTGATCTTCCATAAGTTTTAATTCCTCCTGGATAAGCCGTACAAATTTACCCTGTTGGTCGGCATCAGACATGCCCAGTTGCGGGGCGACGGCTTCCAGGACAGCTAGTTCTTTTTTGTCCAGATCGCCTGTCTGGGCCAGTTTTTTTAACCCTATCAGCCATGCTTCCTGGGCTGTGGCTCCTTCTTTGCTGTACAAGTGCCGGGATGCTTCCCGGAAAAGCTGGTTCACCGGCGGATGGGCAAAGCGGGCAGTACGTTCCAAAGCCCTGGTCAGTGGAGTGTGCATGTAGATTATTTCTTTTTCCAGAAAGCCCAGGGCCAGACGCAGATCTTTAAGCTGAGTCACCCGGCGATTGAAATGTCGTGCTCCTCCCAGGCCCCATATACCAAAACCGGCGATGGTCAGACAAATACCTATCGTTTTCAGCCACAGCATGATTCATCCCACCTGATTACTTCTTCGATCCGGCCGGGATGGGGCTGGCGGCTGAGAATTATACCTCGCCGGAAAGCACCCTCATCCAGCAGTTTTCTGATTGGAGGCCGCGCTCGCAGTTCTTCGGCATTACGGGCATGTATGCTGGCGATTACAGTAATTCCTGCATGCAGGCACTCGTCGATAGCCTCGACATCCTCGCGCCGGCCTACTTCGTCGGTTATGATGATCTGAGGAGACAGAGAACGTATGGCCATCATCATTCCCAGCGCCTTGGGGCAGGCATCCAGGACATCAGTCCTTACTCCCACGTTTAACTGGGGTATGCCTTGATAACAGCCGGCGATCTCAGAGCGTTCATCTACCACTACCACATTGTGGGGTGGTACCGGGCCGTTGCCATCAGACAGCAGGCGGGCTAAATCCCGCAGTATGGTGGTTTTGCCACAGCGGGGCGGAGAGATGATCAGACTGCTTAGCGGCGTCCCCCGGGGAGCCACCTGATTAAGCAGTCCCAGGGCACAATCCGGCACCTCACGAGCTACCCGGAAACACAACCCGGAAAAATCCTTCATGGTCCTGACCTCCTGCCCGCTGACCACAACCTGACCGGCTAGTCCCACCCGGTGACCCCCGGGTATGGTTATAAACCCCCGTCTTATCTCTTCTTCAAAGGCATACAGGGAATTGTCACTAATAGATGCAATGCTCCGGTACAGGTCCTCCCGGGATACCAGGTATCCCTGTTTAAGATCGGTCATAACCCGGCCATGACGGTCAATGCTGTAATCCTTATCTCCAACCCGCAGTACTAACGGCCGGTTGCAGCGCAAACGGATTTCCTCCAAGTTACCTAATAACCGGTCCTCCACACCAAGAAGCAGTTTGCGTATATTGGGTGCCAGATAGGCTGTTATTTCGGTTCTCAACACGGTCGCCTGGGGCACAACCATCGCTATACCACCACCTTGTTGTATATAAATATGGACAGACAAAGTAATTTATTCCAAGATTGGCAGAATGCAAGAAGGGGTTGATGAAGTGCAGGGGGCGATACCCACATCGCCCCGAATTCAGGGGATGGCGACACGGCAAGGGCTGCCTTTCGTGTCATTGCCCTAAAGGACTCCCGATGTACCCTAACGGGTACAATCAATGTTGCGAGGAGCGCTAGCGACGTGGCGATCTCGAACTAGATTACAGTAAGTTGAATGAGATTGCCACGGCACTTCGTGCCTCGCAATGACATATAAGCTATCTCCCGTGTCATTGCCCTAAAGGACTCCCGATGTACCCTAACGGGTACAATCAATGTTGCGAGGAGCGCTAGCGACGAAGCAATCTCAAAATGGACCAAAGGTAAAATCAATTAGATTGCCACGACCCCTTCGAGGTCTCGCAATGACATATAAGCTATCTCCCGTGTCATCGCCCTAAAGGACTTCCGATGTACCCTAACGGGTACAATCAATGTTGCGAGGAGCGCTAGCGACGTGGCGATCTCAACTGAGGGCTGCGAAGCGGAGCGAGAAACAGGATGTTTCGACCGGAACACGAGAAAGGAGCTGCCGGTAACAGCAGCTCCCTTAAGTTTAATCACAACAGGAATGTGTCGAATCGGTTTCCTGGTCGTCCAGGTCATTTTCAATATAGGCGGGGTCATAGTCAAAGGAACCGTCATTGACATAAACTATCTCATTGCAGTTGGGACATATTACTTCAATGACATCATCATCTTCCAGGATATCGGCGTCAAACACCAGTTCTTCACCGCAGTGCTGGCATTCCAGTTCAACCAGGTCTTCGTCATCATCATATATGCTCTCTTCTAGATCAAACAAATCATCATCAATACTCTCCACATACTCACGGAATTCGTCCATTTCACACTGCAGGTTAATGACGGTATCAGACAATTCTTCCAGTACGCTCAGGATTCCCGAAATAATTTTTCCCTGAGGGCTTCCTTCGCTGATATTAAGTCCTTCGCTTAAGCCTTGCAGATAACTAACCTTTTCAGCAATGTCGCGCACAACAAAATCCTCCTTTTTTAGGTTAAGGAATTAGACTAGTCATAGTATTAACCTAAAAAGGAGGAAATACCCGGTAAAATTATTTTATTTATTTTAATCTCGGGAGATTTGCTGCCCTCTACACCCGCTCCATGTACTGGGAGATACGGGTATCTACACGCACACGGTCTCCGGTGTTGACAAACAGGGGCACCTGTATTACAGCTCCGGTTTCCAAAGTAGCATTCTTAGTGGCACCAGTGGCAGTATCACCTTTGATACCTGGTTCAGTATCAATTACTTCTAGTTCTACAAAGTTGGGAAGCTCGATACCGATAATACGGTTTTTATAAAGCAGTACCTGAATTTCCATATTTTCCAGGAGCCATTTAATGCCATCACCAATTTGCTCCTTGGTAATAGTGGTCTGTTCATAATTTTCATTATCCATAAAAACATAGCCATCGCCATCATTATACAGATACTGCATACCCCGGCGGTCCAGGTGGGCTTTGGGGACTTTTTCCCCGCCGCGGAAGGTCCGCTCCACTGTGCCGCCCGTCTCCAGGTTCTTCAGTTTAGCGCGAACAAAAGCAGCACCTTTGCCAGGTTTCACATGCTGGAACTCCACCACCTGATAAGGCTGTCCTTCCACTTCGATGGTTACTCCGGTTCGAAAATCATTCACGTTTATCATCTAATGCAATCCCTCCATTTATATAACGATTAACTGTTTGGGCGAGTTGGTGATTACTTCACAGCCATAGTTTTTTACTATTACGCTATCCTCGATGCGAATTCCTCCCCAGCCGGGTATGTATACTCCTGGTTCAATGGTAATAACCATACCTTCCTGCAATATCCACTGGCTGCGGGAGGAAACACTGGGGGATTCATGAATCTCCAAGCCGATGCCATGACCTGTACTATGAGCAAAAAACTGATCCAAGTCATACTCACGCAGCCGTTCCCTTACCAACCGGTCCAAGTCGGAGCATTTAAGTCCGGCTCTAACCTGTTCCACACCGTATTGCTGAGCTTCCAGCAGCTTAGCATACAAATCGCGTAAGCGAGGGCCTGCTTCACCAATAGCCACCGTCCGGGTCATATCTCCTGCATAACCTTGATAAAACCCACCGTAATCCAAAGTCAGCATATCTCCTTTTTGGAGAACGCGGTCTCCTGGCATACCGTGGGGCAGGGAGGCATTGGGCCCGCTGACCGCAATGGGGTCGAAAGATTCTTTCTCAGCTCCCCTTTGCCGTAGAGCGGAGATAATTAAACAAGCCACACTGCGCTCGGTCATTCCTGCCTGCAGCTGTAACAAAAGATCGGAAAATACTTCACTTCCTATCGCCGCTGCTTTACGAAGATTCTCCAGTTCCTCTGGTTCTTTTATTACCCGGAGCTCTTCCACCACATCGCTGACTGGGATAATTGTCTCGTCCATTTCCTCTCTAAGCTCTCTAAAAAGTCTATAGGATACAGTATCCTCTAGGCCTACTTTTTCTAGGCGCCGGACTCGTTCCTTGAGAGCCTGACCCAGGGGAGGCTTCTCTTCAATCAATGTCCACTCCGGCGATTCCCGTGCAGCTTGTTCTGTATATCGGGAATCGGTAAAAAGCAGAGTCTCTTGATCTGTTACCAGCAGCCTGGCATCAGCACCGCCAGTAAAACCCGACAAGTAGTAGATGTTCTCCCGGCGGTCAATTATAATTCCATCCAGTTTTAATTTCTCCAGACTCTGCCGTAAACGGGTAATCCGCTGATTCAAATGCTCACCTCATTGGTATTGTAGTGCAGTGTCATCGCACCTGTTCCGTCGTCACGATGAATGACAAGTCCTCTTTAGGGTCAGCGTTGTGAAAATAAACTTTGCGTCAGGGCAAGGGTATTAGCCGGGCGAGTGACTTGCGACAAGCCGTTGCAACACACGGCAAAATTGAGGGTTGCGCACCCTACAAATTCAGCATTTCAATTATCCCCAGCAGGGCCAGTTTGTAGCTTAAGGCTCCCAGGCCAAAAATTCCACCTGTGGCAGCTTCCGAAACCAGGGAGCGGTGTCGATAGCTTTCCCGCTGGTAAATATTGGACAGGTGCACCTCTATAACCGGCCCTTTAAAGGAGCGTAAGGCATCTAAGATAGCTATACTGTAATGAGTATAAGCCCCTGCATTAATAATGACGGCCTCATATTGGTCCCGGGCTGCCTGAATCTGATCAACAATGGCTCCTTCATGGTTGGATTGGAAGCAATCCACTTCCACCTGATGTTTTGCCGCGGTGTCCTTAAGCATTTTATTAATATCATCCAGGGTTTGCTCTCCATAAATAGCCGGTTCCCGCTCTCCCAACAGGTTCAGGTTGGGGCCATGAATCACAAGAATTTTGGCCATAAATTTCCTCCCTTTAATTACTCCCCGCTCAGGCTCAGATAACGTATGCGCAAAGACGGCGCACCCCGACCACCAAAAAAGCGCATGTCATTGCCTACCGCTTCTACCTGTTCCAGCAGCTGCATTATATTGCCGGCAATGGTCACTCCCCGTACCGGCTTGGTTAATTGGCCCTTTTCAATCAGCAGTCCCGCCGCCCCTACAGAAAACTCTCCCGATATGGGATTGGCAGTATGCATGCCCATGACTTCAGTTATGTAAAAACCATAGGGTATGTCATCCATTAATTGATTTAAGGACCTAGTGCCCGGCTCTATCATAAAATTGGTGCTTCCCACTGAAGGCAGTCCCCGGAATGAACTGCGCTGCCCGTTACCAGTAGACCTGGTATGGTCACGATTGGCAGTATAAGTATCATACAGATACCCCACCAAGTGTCCGTCGCGTATCAATTCGGTGCGCTGGCAAGGTACTCCTTCACTGTCAAAAGGGAAGCTGCTTACTCCTCCCGGATAGGTTCCATCATCAGTCAGGGAAATACACTCTGCTCCTACCTTCTGCCCAATCCTCCCTTTAAATAGGGATTTCCCTTTTTGCACTGCTTCTGCATCCACCATCTGAGCAATTATGCCTAAAAAGCGGGTAACTACATACGGTTCCATGATGCAGGGAATCCTCCCTGAAGGGGCACGACGGGCATGGAGGCTCCGCACCGCATTATGGGCAGCTTCCTGCCCCACTGCCAGCGGATCCAGATCTGCCAGTTTCTGCTTAATACTTATGGAAAAGCCGGTCTGCGCATCTTCATCTTCTTCAGCTACGGCAAAAACATAAGTTCCGCAGTAATTTCCTTGGGCATAAGCACAAATACCCCGGGTATTAAGAATGAGGGAGTGAAATTCGCTGTCTTCGTAGCCAGCCCTTTCTATCACTGTGATTCGCGAGTCATGTTGCCGGCTGGCTCTTTCCGCCTGCCGGGCCAGTTCAATTTTTTCTTCTATACTGGTATGGGCAATAACCGGATCATATACTATCAAAGAGGGATACTTAACCGGACCACTGGGCAAAGACAGGTAATGGTCTGAAGCTGTATAACTGCATATGCTTACCGCCGCATCCCAAACCTCCTCCAGTGCTTTAGGCGACAGGTCACTGGTAAAGGCAAATCCCAGCCGATTGCCCTTAATCACCCTCAGTCCCAGTCCCATTTCTTCGGCTTCCTTCAGGGTATCAACTTGTCCTTCCACAACTTCTATCATTAATTCACGGTTGTGTAGTAAAAAGACCTCGGCATCAACTCCCAGACGGTGTGCCTTATCAAGTAATGCCTCTCCTATACCGGTCAATCGCTCCTGCACCGGTCTTCTCCACCTACTTCCTTCTTATCCTGTATAAAGCCGGGTGGCCTTCGTGAGAAGTACCTCCCACGGTTAATTCTTTAATACGAATGGTTGGTTGAGCGTCAGCTACTGGCACACCCTGCCCATCTTTGCCACAGGTACCGATAGCATAACCCAGATCGCGTCCTACCCGGTCAATGCTGGCTAAGACTTCCGGACCGTTGCCGGTCAGAGTGGCTCCTCTAACCGCTGCTCCGATTTTACCATTCTCTATTAGATAGCCTTCCTGAACCTCGAAAACAAAATCGCCATTGGTAGTGTTGACCTGTCCACCGCCCATTTTCTTTACCAACAGGCCACGAGATGTAGAACGTATGATTTCCTCTGGATCATCTTCCCCGGGGGCTATAAAGGTATTGGTCATACGGGGAATAGGTTTGTGCTGGTATGATTCCCGGCGGCCATTGCCGGTAGACTTAACCTGATCCTTAGCGGCGGTCAAGCGGTCGTACAGATAACCCACCAGATGGCCTTTGTCTATTAAAACCGTACGTTGTCCGGGGGTACCTTCATCATCAAAGCGAAGGGAGCCAAATTTTCCAGGTATAGTAGCATCATCTATAACACTGACTATAGAAGCGGCTACCTGCTGACCCAATTTGTTGCGATAGACTGATAATCCTTTTTGTACCAAATCCGCTTCCAATCCGTGCCCGCAGGCTTCATGCACCATGGTTCCCCCTGCTTCCGACGACATAACCACCGGCATTCTGCCCACTGGTGCCGGGCGGGCATCCAGCATTTTAATAGCCAGTTCTCCAGCTCGACGCGCCATGTCCACCGGGGAAATCTGGTCTAAAAGCTCCCAGCCGGCTACACCTCCAGCTGACTCGTAACCAGTTTGGATAACCCCATTCCGTTCGGCTACCGCGCTGACCACAAAGCGCACCCGTACCCGGTCATCTTCAACTATTTCACCGTCACTGTTGGCAATCAACACCGATTTATGATTGTCACCAACGGCTACGGTAACCTGTTTAATATCCGTCCCCAACTCCCGGGCAGCCCGGTTAGCAGCCAGAACATGCTCAATTTTCTCATCAAACAGTACGTTTTCAGGAAGGCGAAGATAACGAACCGGTTCCGGGCCCGGCTTGCTCTGCAAGCTAATCGGGCCGTGAGTTCCTGCCTGCTGGGACCGGGCGGCATGCCCGGCTACTCTAGCCGCTTTGAGAAGCCCTTCCCGGCTCAAATCATTGGTATATACATAGGAAGTGCGCCCTTTTGCCAGGACGCGAATGCCCGCTCCTCGTTCTCGACCGCTGTTAATCTTTTCTATACGGTCATCTTCACAGTAAACACTGGTGCTGACTTTTTCCTCTATATAAATTTCGGCGAAATCCCCGCCTTTTTTCAAGGCTTCATCGAGAATTTCCGCCAGCAGCATGTGATCCATCATGGGTCCTCCGCAATAAATTGGTAGTTGTTAACAATCACTATAAGTAACTCATTATTTATTGTCTACATGTTAAATAAGAAAATACCTAAACCTTCTTTTATATACAGATTAATCATTATTTTTAGTAAGTTCCATTCTTAGTAAATTATAAAAACAGCGTGCTATTAAATAATCAGCGTTAATCTGCATAAACAAAATCACCGTTCCTCCCGGTCATAGGGAAATCCTAAGGCAGCCGGAACTCCGGCTTCCTGCCTCAAGCGGATGGTTACTGCTACCAGAACCAGTATGGTAAAAAGGTAAGGCAGCATGGACAGGAAAAAGGGGGATATTTGAAATCCGGCAGTCTGGATACGGAAAGTCAGAGCTTCCACACCCCCAAATAAATAGGATCCGGCAATTGCTCGCAGCGGGTTCCAGAGAGCAAAAATTACCAGAGCTACTGCAATCCAACCCCGCCCGGCAGTGATACTCTCCTGCCAGGTGGGTGCATAGGCCAAAGACAGGTAAGCACCTCCCAGTCCAGCCATCATGCCCCCAATAATGGTAGCCAGATAGCGCACCCGGGAAACACTGATACCTACCGCATCTGCCGCAGCCGGGTTCTCACCTACAGATCTAATGCTCAGCCCCCAACTGGTGCGATACATAATATACCATAAAGCCAAAGCCAAGATCATGCTCAGGTAAACCATCGCATCATGCTGAAATAGAATGGGTCCCAGTATTGGAATATCCCCTAACCAAGGTATATCAATAGAAGTAAACCTATCCGCCACCGGCAGTCCTACATAGTTTTTGCCTAGAAAACCGCTGGTTCCAGTTCCAAATATGGTTAAAGCCAAACCGCTCACTACCTGGTTGCCTTTCAGGGTGACGCATATAAAAGCATGAATAGCGGACAGGATCGCTCCCCCTCCTGCTGCTGCCAAAATACCCAGCCAATGATTTCCGGTATTGATGGTAACCATAAAACCGGTAACCGCTCCTACTAACATCATTCCTTCCACACCCAGGTTCAATATGCCCGATCTTTCTGCTATAACCTCACCCATGGCTGCAAAGAGCAGCGGTGTGCCAGCTACAATAGCCACGGCAAGAAGAGCGACAATACTATTCAGGTCCATATTAATCCTCCCGGCTCATAGTCACACGATATTTGAGCATGATCTCTCCTGCCAGCAGGAAGAATAATACTGCTCCCTGCAGCATCAGTACAATGGCATAGGGGATGCCGAAGGTCTGCACCCCGAATCCCCCTACCAGCAAGGCCCCAAACAAAAAGGCCACCAAGAGAATTGCGAAGGGATTCAAGCGAGCCAGCCAGGCAATTATAATGCCGGTATACCCATAATTGGCCGAAATGTCCTGCTGCAGGCGGTGAGTAATGCCTGACACCTCGATCATGCCAGTCATTCCGGCAATACCGCCGCTGACCAGCATTACCAGCAGGATATTCCTGGCTACATTCATACCTGCATACCTGGCAGCTTCCGGGCTCTCGCCGGCTACGCGCACTTCAAAACCCCAGCGGGTGTACTTCATCACCATGTATAATATGATGGCTACTGCCACAGCAATTAGAATGCCTACATGCACCCGGCTTCCTGGAATGGCCGGCAAATAAGCTGTCTCCGGAAAACGCGGAGCCAGGGGGAAACCCATGGCATTGGGGTCCTTCCAGGGTCCGAACACCAGGTAGCTTACCCAGAAAATAGCTACATAGTTGAGCAGCAAAGTGGTTATGGTCTCATTGACATTCCATATAGCTCTTAAGGCTCCGGGGATTAGGCCCCATATGGCTCCCGCTGCAAATCCCGCTACCAGCATAAGGGTTAGCAGCGGCAAAGAGGGCCAATCCCCCAAAAGCAGTACCACGCCGCCGGCAGCGAAAGCCCCCATATACAGCTGTCCTTCAGCCCCGATGTTCCAGAGTTTCATACGAAAGGCAATGGATACTGCCAGACCGGTAAGGGCCAGGGGTATAGCTTTGACAATGGTCTCCGAAACAGCATAGGGACTACCAAAAGCTCCCTGTATCATGCGCCGGTATGTCTCTGCTGCCTCGTACCCTGACACAGCTAGGAAAATCCAGCCCACCAGTATTGCCAGTAATATGGAGGCAATAGGTACGGCTACTTTCACCAGCCATGATTCATTGTTCCTGCGGACGAGCCTTAACCTGTTCATATTACACTCCTACTCTTTGGGCCCCTAACATCAAAGCGCCAATACTATCTATGTCTGTTTCCCTTACATTCAAAATCGCTTTTATTTCACCGTTGTACATCACAGCAACCCGGTCAGCCAAACGGAAAATGTCGTCAAGATCTTCCAAAACCAGCATAATGGCTGTACCCTTCTGGCGCTGTTCCAGCATTAAGTCATAAACAGCTTGAGCCGCCGCCACATCCAATCCCCGTACCGGATAAGCAGCCACCAGAACGTCCGGATTTAAATCCAACTCACGCCCCAGCAGCAGTTTTTGCAAATTCCCGCCGGACAGGTAATTAACCGGATGATGTATATTAGCCACCGCTACCTGGTAGCGATCTACCAGACTACGAGTATAGGCTTCCAGCTTCCTATAATCCAATAATAATCCGCGCCGGTTTTCAGGGTAACGGTAATTCCGCAGCATGGCGTTTTCCACAACACTTATATTGGGAACCAACCCCATACCCAAACGGTCTTCCGGAATAAAAGTCAACCCCATGGCCGAGCGCTCCCTGATGGGTAAATGCCTTATTTCCTTGCCACGTAGCCGGATACTCCCGGAGGATGCCGACCTCAAGCCTGCCAAAGCCTCCACCAGCTCACGCTGCCCATTGCCGGCCACTCCAGCTATAGCCAGAATTTCACCCTCATGCAATTCCAAATTGGCACGACGCACTGCTGTCCGTCCCCGGTCATTGGGGACACTCAGGTCACTGACTGCTAATACAGTGGGACCGAGCTGGTGACTGCGGTTAAACTCTGGAAATATAACTTCCCGGGCCACCATCATGCGGGTCAAGGTTTGTTCATCCAGGTTTTGAATGTGGTCACTCCCCACCACTTCTCCCCGGCGTAAAACCGTTACATAATCAGCTATGGCCATAACTTCGCTAAGTTTGTGAGTAATAAGAACTACTGCTTTACCCTGATCAGCCATTAAGCGCAGGGTATGGAACAATTCCTTTACTTCCTGAGGAGTCAGCACCGTAGTAGGTTCATCCATGATCAGAATATCACAGCCCCGGTAAAGCATTTTCAGGATTTCCACCCGCTGTTGTTCACCCAGGGAAAGATGGCTGACACGGGCATGTGGATCCACCGCCAGGCCGAATTGCTCCGATAAATCCCTTACCCTTTGTTCTATCCTATCGCTGCGGATCCTGATCCCGCCTTTGGCTCCCAGCATCACATTCTCCGCCACCGTCATATTGTTTACCAGGCGGAAATGCTGGTAAATCATGCCGATACCAGCCTGCAGAGCCAAGCGGGGAGAACGCAGCTTTAATGGCTGGCCTTTTACTTTAATGGTCCCGGAATCAGGCCGGTACAGCCCAGCCAGTATACTTGCCAGGGTGGACTTGCCCGCCCCGTTTTCCCCCAGCAGGGCATGAATTTCACCAGGATAGACCCGGAAATTAATATTGTTATTAGCCTTTACTCCCGGAAACCATTTGTTAATGCCATCCATTTGTACAACCGGAACACGTTTCATGCTGATCCTCCAATTGAAAAGGCGGCTTACGCCGCCTTATTAAGACAAGCCTCAGGTATATTACTCAATGGTCCCGTCTACTCCGTATACAAACCAATCCATGCTGAGCATTTCTTCATCAGTCATGACCTGGCCTTCCGGCACTTTAACCGTGCCATCCTGAGCTTTGATGGGGCCAAAGAAGACATCCCATTCACCCTGAATGATTTCCTGCTTCTTGGCTTGTACCTGGTCAACTATCTCAGTAGGAACCTTTTCCGAAATAGGAGCCAGATCCACGATGCCGTCAGCCATACCACCCCAGTATGCTTCGCTCTTCCAGGTTCCATCCATAACGCCCTGAATAGCCCGCACATAATAGGGTCCCCAGTTCCAAATCGGGGAAGTCAGGTTAGCATCGGGAGCAAATTTGCGCATGTCACTGTTATAGCCAACGGAATAAATGCCGGCATCCTGGGCAGCCTGCTGAACCGCAGGAGTATCAGCGTGCTGGGCCAAAACATCACAGCCGGCATCGATTAAGCTCTGAGCTGCCTGTTTTTCCAAAGTGGGATCAACCCAGGTATTGGACCAGACTACCTTAACGGTAGCATTGGGGTTCACTGCCTGAACGCCCAGGGTAAAAGCATTAATACCGCGAATAACTTCGGGAATGGGATAAGCTGCCGCATAACCAATTTTGCCGTTCTTGGTCATGGCGCCCGCTACCATGCCGCTTAAATAGCGAGCCTGATAAATACGTCCAAAATAGGTGGAAACATTTTCAGATGTCTGCAGTCCTGAACAATGCAGGAAGGTTACATCGGGATAACGCTTGGCTACTTCCAGCATGGGATCGCCATAACCGAAACTGTTGGCGATAACCACCTGGCATCCTTCCTGAACTAACTGCTCAATACTGCGCTCAGCATCGGCACCTTCGGGCACGTTCTCCAGGGTAACGGTCTTAACGCCTGGAATCTGCTGTTCCAAATACTTTCTGCCTTCATCGTGAGCATAGGTCCATCCAGCGTCTCCGGGAGCACCTATGTAAATAAATCCAACCTTAAACTCCTTTTCAGCCTTATCTGCTGTGCCATTATCCTGCGAGCCACCGCAGCCAATTACCATGGTAGCTGCAAAAATCAACACCAACAGGAGAACCCCCAGCTTCCTCCAACTCATAAGTACTCTTACCTCCCCATGAATTTATTGCCATAAATTGACACAAAAACCACACATACAAATAATCGCTATTCGACATAC
>JAKPGY010000134.1 GCA_029550685.1 Bacillota bacterium | reverse complement strand
TGAAAGAGCTAAAAGGGAAGCGGGGGATCTCAAGGACCGGCTATCTAAGCAACGGGATGAACTGCAGGGATTAAGATCTTCTCTCGCTGATGCGGGTGTGTCTACCCGTAACCTGGCCGATGACAATGCCAAGCTGACCAGAGAACTGGATAAGGCAGTGGAAGCTAAGCGCAAATTGGTCGGCCTGGATAAAGCTATTGCTGATAACGATGCAGCAAAGGCTAATTACCGCGGGCAGTTACTGGATGCCGCCGCCCTGGCGGTAGCGATGGCAGCCCCGGTTAAAGCAGCTATGGAATTTGAATCATCCATGGCTGATGTGCGCAAAGTTGTTGATTTTGATACGCCTGAGCAGTTTCAGGGGATGCAGAAGGATATCCTGGAGCTCAGCCGCACTATTCCCATGTCAGCTAACGGTCTGGCGCAAATAGTAGCAGCTGGCGGGCAGGCTGGAATTGAACGCGAGAATCTGACCAAGTTTGCAGAAGATGCGGCCAAAATGGGGGTAGCGTTTGATATTACCGCTGATGAAGCTGGTCAAATGATGGCCGGGTGGCGAACATCATTCCAGATGAATCAGGATCAGGTGACTTCGCTGGCAGACCAGATCAATTATTTGGGCAATACTACCGCAGCGAGCGCCCCCAAGATATCTGAGGTAGTGACCAGGATAGGCCCGCTTGGAAAAGTGGCCGGTCTCGCCTCCGGTGAGATCGCAGCTATGGGCGCCACTCTGGTCGGCATGAATATATCCGAAGAAGTAGCTTCGACCGGTATTAAAAACCTTGTTTTGGCTTTAACATCTGGAGCAGCTGCAACTAAGAAACAGCAGGCCGTTTTTCAAAGTCTGGGCATGAACGCCGAAGATGTGGCCCAAAAGATGCAAAAGGATGCTAAAGGCGCCATCCTGGAAGTATTGAGTGCTATTCAAAAACTGCCCGAAGCTGAACAATCGGCCACATTAACACAATTATTCGGTAAGGAATCGGTTGGGGCCATTGCTCCCTTATTAACAAACCTTAATACCCTGGAAGAAAACTTGGGAAAAGTTGCCGATAAATCGTTATATGCCGGTAGTATGCAGAAGGAATTTGAAGCCCGATCAGCTACATCCGCTAACTCATTGATACTTCTGCAGAATTCAGTAACAGAACTGGGGATCAACCTGGGGACTGTTCTGCTGCCGCCCTTAACATCGGTTGCCAATATGTTAGCTGTGGGAGCTGGGAAGGTAGCTGATTTTGCTGAGAAACATCCTACTTTAACAAAGGGCATTGTGTATGCAGCCACCGCCATGATCGGATTAAAGATAGCCAGTGTTGGTCTGGGTTATGGGTATACCTTATTAAAGGGTTCAGCTTTGAGCCTGGTCAGTGCAGTGCATAGAGTCACATCTGGCCAAGTATTACAGAGTGCAATATTGGGTGCAACTAAAGTAAAAACTGTTGCGGTTGCTGCCGCCACAAAAGCCTATACAGCAGCCCAGTGGCTGCTGAACGCAGCTTTAACCGCAAATCCGATAGGCCTTATTATAGTTGGTATTGCCGCATTGGTAGCCGGCCTGGTATTGCTGTATAACAAGTCTGAAAAAGCAAGAGAGATAATGAATGCTTTGTGGTCCGGAATGAAAAAGGCCGCAAAGGCAGCTATTGAATTTGTTATTGGCTTAATTAATCGACAGATAGAAAGTATAAATACACTTATTGGTCTTATCAATAAGATCCCCGGCGTACAGATAAAGGAGATATCCACTATCAAAACTACTCAGGGTAAAATTTTGGGCGGGCATGCTACTGGTACCACCAACTGGTCCGGAGGTTTGACCCGGGTCAATGAACGTGGTGGAGAAATAATTGATCTGCCCAGTGGCAGCCGGATATATCCCCATGATGTATCCATGGCTATGGCATCCCGGGGAGCTGGTCCTGAAAACCTGACTATCCATGTGCATATTGATGGCGGCAGTCCTGATGTACGCAGACAGGCCCAGCAAGGGGTGCGGATGGGGCTGAGTGAATTCGCTGCTCTCATGCGAGAATGGCAAAGACAAGAGGCCAGATTAGCATATTAACAGTGAGGTATCGATATGGCAAACACTTATACTACCCAGCAGGGCGAAACATGGGATCTGATCGCCCTGCGGGAAATGGGAAGTGAAAAATACATGTCTCAGCTCATGGAGGCTAATTATGCCCACCGGGAGACTGTCATATTCTCGGCCGGCATTGTTCTGGTCATACCCCAAATTACGACACCTATCCCAACGACACTGCCCCCCTGGAAGAGGTGAGGTTATGAATATACAGCTGGCCCGGCGGTCTAAGTTGCTGCTGCTATATAACAATAAGAATATCTCCGAGGAAATCGACCAGTACCTTTTAAGCTTCACCTATACTGACCATGCCAACGGCAAAGCAGATGATCTGCAGATCACTCTCGAAGATCGCGAAGGATTATGGCGCTCAGAATGGTTCCCTGAAAAGGG
>JAKPGY010000131.1 GCA_029550685.1 Bacillota bacterium | reverse complement strand
TTTACGGTGGTAGCTTCAATGGTACCTGTGGCTTTGATAATATCCGGTTGGGCTGCCAGGAAACGGGTGTACCCCCAGTATCCCAACCCGGCTATGATTAACACTGCGACTGCGATCAGAGCCTTTCTTTTCATAAGCGCTCTCCTCTCCCTGGGTAAACTGGGTATATAAAAATAGTTTACTTAGTATACTTTAATGATATGACCTGGCAGGGTTTTAAGCAATGCTTTTTTGTTCTCCCCCGGAGCAGATGAAGTATAATGAAGCAGAAGACTTTACATAGATGGAGGAGCAGTTTTGCAGGTACATGTATTAGCCAGCGGCAGTACCGGCAATGCGGTATTGCTGCGGTTTGGATCAACCCAGCTGCTGGTAGATGCAGGCATCAGCGCCCGCCGCATTGAGCAGGGATTAGCAGAGGTAGGCGTGAGAGCAGCGGATTTGGACGGTATTTTAATAACCCATGAACACCGGGATCACATTAATGGCTTGGATGTACTGGTAAGGCGGCATCACATACCGGTCTATGCCCGGGAAAAAACCTGGGAACAAATAGCATGTCGCCCTCGCTTGCCGCTGCAGTGCTGTCAATCTTTCCAGGGCGCCTTTGATCTAAAAGGGGTATGGGTGGAACCTTTCTCCACTTCTCATGATGCAGCTGACCCGGTAGGATTTGCTTTTTGCTATGGAAAGAAGCGCTGTGTACTGGCTACTGACCTGGGAGTAGTTACTCCTCAGGTCGAGAGTACTCTGCATAACGCCCAGGTGTTGATCTTGGAATCCAATCATGATTTGGATATGCTGCACCGGGGACCATACCCACCTTATTTGAAACAACGTATTCGCAGTAATAAAGGGCATTTGTCCAATCATGATGCCGGCAAGGTGCTGAGCCGGCTGAAACGCAATGAAACCATGCATGTGTTCCTGGCTCACTTGAGCCAGCAGAATAATGACCCTCTCCTGGCCAAGAAAACAGTTTCTTATTTTCTCTCCAAGGCGGGATGCCAGGTAGGAGACGAAGTAATACTCCACCTCACTTTCCCGGATCGAACCGCCAGCCTGGTTTCCAAGTAAAAAGCCATTCTCATGAAGGCTTCATATCAATCATTGCGATGCCAGCCGTAACTTGGCAGGAGTATTAGTCGGCTCGCTCCGGAACTTCCTCGCCTGCAACACATCGGCTTACTTCGGTGCGAAGGAGACCGCTCATAATTCGGCATCCATGCACTCAGTACTCGCTGCTCGAAACATCCTGTTTCTCGCTCCGCTTCGCAGCCCTCAGTTTCGCCGTGTGCTGCCACGGCTCGTCGTAGTTACTCGCCCGGCTAATACTCTGCTTAAGCCGTATCC
>JAKPGY010000125.1 GCA_029550685.1 Bacillota bacterium | reverse complement strand
GATATCGATACCGACGCGGAAAACCAGGGAACTCTTTCAGCCTGGGCAACCAATGGTGCCATCAATATTAACGAACGAAACGGAGATCTCATCATTAAAACGGTCCGGTCAGATGGCAATGGTACTGTTAACATCTCTGCTGCAGGTGGTATCAAGATAGATAATTTAACTTCTACCGGTGGGGGAGATGTAACCCTGATTGCCGGGGATGGAGGAGTCACTGAAGTAGATATTACAGATGCCTTAGCTGCTGCAACAGAGGCAAAAATAAAGGCAAAACAGGCTCGCAGCGCAGCTGATCTGGCTGCAGCCCAGGTAATCATATTACAGAATTACGTTACCAATATCTTGCCGGAATTATTAGGACTCCCTGCTGCCCAGCAGGCTTTGGATACAGCTGTTGCTAATTTAACTGCAGCACAGCAGAAGCTGGCAGTTATTAAAGCACAGATTGACCAGGCACTGGCAGACCTGGCCATCCTCCAGAACGAAAAGGTATTGGCTGACCAAGCCTTGGCTGATGCTGAAACTGCTTTGGCTAAGGCGAAGGCTGATCGTGAAGGGCTCACTGACCCGGCTGCTATAGCTGAGCAGGATCGCTTGATCAACGAACTGGCACAGGTTGTAGAAGAAGCCCAGAAGATGGCTGACGCCAAACAAAAGGAACTGGATGACAAGAACGCAGAAATTGTAGACCTTCGTAGCCAGGAAACGGAAATGGAAAATGTGACTATTCCAGAACTGTCACGGCTTAAAGATGAGGCACAAAATACCCTGCACGGCATTGAGGACCAGCTGTCCCAGGCACAGGTTGATCTGGTGGATGCCAAAGCAACTGAACGCGACAACCTGGAAGCCATTGCCCAGGCATTGGAGGCAATAGCAGCTACCAAGCTGGCCGAAGCCCAGACAGCATCTTCCAGTATTACTACCGAGGGTAATTTGAACATAAAGCTGCTTAATGGCGGTACCATCGGTGAAGAGGATAACAGTCTGGGAGTAACTGCGGCTGGAACGGTGACAGTCACCGCAGGAACTGGAACCAGTGTTTACGGACTATATTTGGAAAGCGGAGGCGACCTGTACCTGGCACCGGTAACCGTTGATGGAAAAGTAGTCATTGACTCCAAAGGAAACATCAAGGGTATGCCTGGTAATACTGATACCATTATTACAGCAGCCAATGTTGAGCTCAGCAGTCTGGGAGGAGATATCGGAGCAGCTTCCCTTCCGCTGGTTATAAATGTAGACCGTTTGACGGCTTCCGGGAAAAAAGTTTATATCAAGAACCTCAAGGATCTGACCATTGATACGGTTGCCGGCGATACAGTAAGTATTGAAACATCAGGTAATATAGCAGCAGGATCCGCAGCGGGCGGGGGCAACAATAACAATATTATTGCCGATCAACTGAACCTGACAGCTACCGGCAGTATTGGTTCGGTGGATAATCGTCTGGGTATTGATACAGATCAAATTACTGCAGGATCTCAAGACCTCTATCTGGAGAATAATTCCGGTAAACTACAAATTGATGGAATGAACGTTCCAGGCCAAGCAGATATTCAAGCTGCAGGAAGTGTTGTGGATGGAGGAACAAGAAATATTCAGATCGGTAATCTCAATATCAGTGCTTTTGGTGATGTAGGCCAATTAGGAGATGATCTTGATGTAACTGTACCTGGTGTA
>JAKPGY010000108.1 GCA_029550685.1 Bacillota bacterium | reverse complement strand
CTAGACTGGTAGGAGGCGAGATAAGATGACAGAATACTTTGGAACCAATGTAGAGGCCATATTTGGCAGTATGCCGGAGCGCTTTAAGCCTGACCAGGTTAAGGATGTGGATGTAACTATCGGCTACGATATTACCGGCGACGGCGGCGGCAAATGGGTAGTTACCATACAACAGGGAACCCTGAAAGTTGAAAAGATCAGCGGCGACATGCCGCCCTGCTCAGTGGTGGTTACGGCTAATGCTGAAACTTTCGTGGGCGGAACCCTGGGAAAAATTGATCTGGCTACCGCTATGTCGGCGGGCAAATTCAAAGTAAATGGCGATATCAGCATAATGACCGGTATAGTACCGAAAGCTTTCAAGAAGTTTCGGATAGCCGGCGACGATCAAAAAGCCGAAGAACTGATTTCGCTGAAAACCGCCACCTCCATTGACCAGCGCTTTGCTACCGGACCTCATATGGGCAGATGGTTCAAAGGTTTGAAGGAGAAAAAGTTCTACGTATCCCAATGTCCATCCTGCGGACGTACCCAAGTACCTCCCCGCGAAGTATGCGCTGAATGCGTAGTACGCTCCGATGATTTCATTGAAATCGGTCCCAAGGGAACAGTAGCCAACATGGATATTGTCTATTATGCCAGCCCTGATCCTCTCACCGGCAAAGTACGTTCCACTCCCTATGTCACCCTCTATTTATGGATGGACGGCTCTACCCCCGGTGAATGCTTATCTTTTGACCTTAATCCCAAAGATACTCACCGGATCAAAAGAGGCATGAGAGTGCGTCCGGTCTGGAATGAAATCAGAACCGGCGGAATTGATGACCTGCTTTATTTTGAGATAGACGATTAAGGAGGGATGGCAGTGACGGCTTTAAGGAGAGATGACACCAAAGACTGTTTTGTGATGTTCGGGAAAATGGTTCTTCCTGTACAGTATTTCGCAGGCCGGGTTGGTTCCCGTTTTATCATATCCTTGCGGGATGACCATAAAATCCTGGGAGTCAGGTGCCCGGACTGCAACAAGGTCTATGTTCCTCCCCGGGAGTACTGCGAACGGGATTTGGCCAAATTGGATGAAAACTGGGTGAAACTCGGTAATGAAGGAGTGGTCACCAATTATACGGTGGTGCGCTATAACGATAAGCACCTGCCTTTAAAACCTCCTTATATTCTGGCCCAGATAAAGCTGGACGGGGCTGATACTCCTCTGACCCATATCCTGGGAGAGATTGAACCGGACCAGGTCCAAATCGGCATGAGGGTCAAAGCTGTGTTTGCTGAAAAAACCACCAACACGATTCTGGACATTGATCACTTTGCGCCGGTAGCAGATTAAGGTTGCCTGTATCAAGACAGCTACAAAGCCAAAACCTCAGATCGGTTTTGGGAGAGATAGAGATACAGATAGAAAGGAGGCGAACGGCAATGGATTTTTCACTGACCAAAGAGCAGCATCAGCTGATCGAAATGGTGGAAGATTTCGCCCGCAATGAAGTTGCTCCATTAACACGGGAAATGGATGAAAACCAGACTTTTCTTCCTCCAGGAGTGTGGAAAAAGATGGCGGACCTTAACCTGCTGGCTTCCTATGTACCGGAGGAATATGGAGGACTGGGTCTTTCTGCAATGGATATACTGATAACCCGTCAGGCATGGGCCAGAGGCGGTGGCTGTTTAGGTTCACTTCTTTCCTGGGGAGCATCAGATGGCATCGGAACGGTGGGTATTCTCAAACACGGTAATGAGCAGCAGAAGAAAAAATACCTGCCCGGCATTGTCTCAGGCGACCTGATAAGCTGCTTTGCCCTGACCGAACCTGATTCCGGCTCCGATGCTTTTAATATGCGCACTCGGGCTGTCAAAAAAGGTGACCATTACGTTCTCAACGGTACAAAAATGTTTATTACCAATGGACCCATCTGCGACATAGGCATAGTTTTGGCGGTAACCGACCCCAGCAAAGGGCCTTTGGGAATCAGCGCTTTCATTTTCGAAAAAGATTTTCCCGGATTCAGCCGGGGCAAGAAAATCGATAAAATGGGTATGCGTTCCTCGCCTACCAGTGAACTTATTTTTGAAGATTGCATCATACCGGAAGAAAATCTTCTGGGCGGTGAAGGTATGGGAGCCCTGGTGGCCAACACCACCCTGCACTGGGAACGGACCGGCATGGGTTTTGCCATAGGAACCATGGAATACAATTTGAACCTATGTAAGGAATATGCCCTGCAAAGGTATCAGTTTGGTGAACCCATCGGTAATTTTCAAGCTATCCGCCATCGCCTGGCGGAAATGAAGATAGATATTGAAGCTGCCAAATACCTGTTTTACAGGATGGCCTGGCTGATAGATACGAATCAGATCCCGGCTATACTGGACACTTCCGTTTGTAAAGCTTTTCTAAGTAAAGCCCTGGTGAAAAACGCTGATGCAGCTATAAGCATTTTTGGAGGTTACGGCGTATGTTCTGAATACCCGGTGCAGAGAAGCTACCGGGACGCCAAAATAATCGAAATCGGCGGTGGGACCTATGATAT
This sequence comes from Bacillota bacterium, assembly GCA_029550685.1. Classification (GTDB taxonomy): domain Bacteria; phylum Bacillota; class Syntrophomonadia; order Syntrophomonadales; family Syntrophomonadaceae; genus DTU018. Next base: position 7,189 of record JAKPGY010000108.1, on the reverse strand, counting down.
TCAGTTGAATATGATAGCAACGGCTATTGTGGGGCCCCGCCAGAAAGTAAAGAAAAAATACTCTGGGTAAAAGGAGGGAACACAAATGAGCAAATGGCAGGAAATGTATAAGCAGAAACTGACCATTCCTGAGGAAGCCGTCAAGCTGATCAATGACGGCGACAGGATAATAGTTCCCCTCGCCAACGGGCAGCCTATTGCACTGGTGTCAGCCCTTGCCCAAAGAATAAAAAAAGAAGAAGTTAAAGATTTGGTATATCTGGATGCCCTAAATGTTCACTGTCCGGAAATTGCTGCTCCAGAGGTAACAAGCAAAATCAACCAGGTGCAATTTGATGGCGATAACAATTTATTAGCGAAAGACAGCCTAAATGTGGTTATGTTTACCGTGTCACCCATGGACAAAAACGGGTTCTTCAGCACTGGTACCAATCCTGATTACGCCTATGACGTCACCAAGCAGGAGCCTCGCCCCACCATCTTGCTGGAAGTAAACCAGAATATGCCCTATGTTCATGGCAACAACCATTTGCATATCAGCGAAGTGGATGCTGTGGTGGAAAATACGGTTCCTCTATACTGTCTGCCGGAAAGACCTGTTTCCAAAGAGGATGAAATCATTGCTGGCTATATTGTCGAACAAATCCCTGATGGTGCCTGCCTGCAGTTGGGCATGGGAGGACTTCCCGACACTATAGGCAGATTCCTGGGTGACAAAAAAGACTTAAGCGTTCATACTGAAATGCTAAGCGACTGTTATATGGATTTATACCTGCGAGGAGTAATAACATCCCGGGAAAAGACTTATATGCCTGGTAAATGGCTGACCTCTTTTATTCTTGGTTCACAGGAATTATATAACTTTGTAAACAGGAATCCCATGATCGAAGTTTGGGGCGCAAAAGCCATAGTCGATCCGCAGATAGCTTGTCTAAACAGCAAACTGATATCCATCAATACTGCCCGGGAAGTTGATCTATCCGGACAAAGTGCCTCAATACCGGAAGCCTTTAGACAGTATCCTCATACTGCTGGAGAAGCCAACTTTGTCGATGCCAGCTGGCAATCCCCAGGCGGCAAATCCTTTATCGCTATCCATTCCACCTACACAGATCAGGAAGGCAAGGTCCAATCCACCATTGTTCCTGCTATCAACTATTTTGTAACCGTAGGCCGGCAAGATGCGCAATATATTGTGAGTGAATATGGCATTGCCTATATGAAAGGCCGTAGTATAAATTCCCGGGCGGAGGAACTAATTCGTCTCGCCCATCCCGATTTTCGGGATTGGCTGAAGTTCGAGTTTAATAAACTGCTCTACGGATAAATGGAAGCGGACTAATAACCAAGGAGGTGCGTAGAGATGAGCGATAAAGTTAGTTGGGATATCAATGATCATATAGCTATAGTTTCTTTTAACCAGGTAACTATAGACGCTGATTTCATAAAAGATTTTCACAGCAAGATGGATGAAATGGAAAAAGATGATGAAGTAAGGGTTATCGTTATCAAAGGTGCTGCCGGCAATATCTTCTTTGCCGGCTATGATATCGGCCTCATGCTGCATGGTGAAAACGTTGATCCTTCCTACTTAAGCGGTAAAACCTTTGAAGTACAGCAGTTAGTCAATAGAATTGAGCACTGTCCCAAACCGGTAATCGCGGTTGTAGATGGTTATGCGGCTGGCGGCGGATATGAAATGGTCCTGGCTTGCGATATAGTATATGCCTCGGACAAGGCTATGTTCGGCACTCCTGAGGTGAAAATCGGTCTGATACCTGCTGCCGGAGGCACTATTCGCCTTCCTCGCCAGGCAGGTAAGCACCGGGCTATGGAAATGATCCTGACCGGCAGGATGTACACTGCCCAGCAGGCTTGCACCATGGGCATAGTAAATCAGGTATTTAATCAGGAAGAACTCCTGGAAAAAGCCCTGAAAACCGCTAAATCGATTGCCAACAATGCTCCCCTGGCAGTAAGAGCAGCCAAGGCCAGTGTCGTCCGGAGCATGACTATGCTGGATAAGCAATACGAAGTCATTACGGTGGAGGAAAATGTTAAATGCCTGCAGAGTTCTGATATTAAGGAAGGGGCTCAGGCTTTCATGGAAAACCGCAAGCCCCAATTCAAAGGTAAGTAATGTATTAAAGGCAGGAACACAGCAGGCAGGAAACATTCCATATCCAAAAGGAATGCCTCCTGTCCTGCTGACCTCACCATATTGGTGAAGAACACCAGGGTCTCTTTATCCAGTTACCAGATTTTGCTTAATGATACTAAACTGCCCTGCGGTTGTATATACAAGTATTAACAAGGTAATACCATAGTGAATAATGGTAAGATTTCGGCACGTGCCGGTGGACTATTGAACCGAAGGGGACTTTTGTATGAGAGATCATATAACGACAGCCGATAACAGCAACGTTCTGTTACGCAATGTCCAATTTCCTCTAGATGATGAACAGATGATGGATAGCATTGCTACAGCAGTCATAGTAACCGATGCAGAGGGCTATGTTTATCGATTCAATAAGGCTGCTGAGATGATGTTCGGTTTAAGCAAAGAACAAGTACTGGGCACCAAATACTATTACAAAATGGCACCCGAGGAAGAAAACCGCATACAAAGCAGATTCCATCATGTATTAAAAACTGGGAAGACTTTTTGCGGTCAGGATGTGAGCTTTACTTTGCGCAATGGTAATAAAGTGCTCCTGAATCCTCATGTTTCAGTTCTGCGTGACAAGAAAGGAAACCACATCGGGATAATAATGCTGTTGGAGGATGTAACCGAGACTCGCCGCATGCAAAGGTTGGTGCAAAGACAGGAAAAACTAACCGCTATTGGAGAACTGGCTGTTGGCATTGCCCATGAACTAAGAAATCCACTCAGTGCCATCAAAGGTTTTGCCAGGGTGATTCAAAAGAATCTTGAACAGGATAACGTGAATCAAGAATACCTGGAAATCATTATTAAAGAAGTAGACCGTTTGAGCCGGCTTAGCCAGGAATTGCTTAATACAGCCCGTAATCCTAACTCGATTCCCTATTATGCCCTGCAGATTAATGATGTGGTAATGCAATCCGTGGAAGCTTTTAATATGGAAAAATATATGCCCCAGGCTTATGTACAAGTGCATCTGGAACCGGATCTGCCTTTGATTTGGGGTGAAGCAGAGCGGCTCAAACAGGTAATGATGAATTTATTATATAATGCCTATCAGGCCCTGGATAACAGCGGTTATATTTATGTGGATACTTCCCGGCAAGGAGACTGGGTACAGATTAGGGTAACAGATACTGGTTCCGGAATCGAACCTGATAAGCTGGAACGCATATTTGATCCATTCTTTACCACTAAACTGGAGGGTAATGGTCTTGGTTTAGCCCTTGTTCACAGTATTATCAGCCAGCACTATGAATATGTGGAAGTAAAAAGCGAGCCGGGACAAGGAGCAACTTTTATCATAAGACTACCCATCAGGGAGAGGGGGGAAAAGGGTGGCTAACCAGCCTGATAAACCTCTGATACTAGTTGCAGATGATGAGGAAAATATTCGACTGCTGCTGGAAAAGGTGCTGCGCGCGGAAGACCTGGATGTAGTAACCGTGGATAATGGGCCTAAAGCTCTGGATTATATTGCCAATCACCGGGTTGCCATTACTATTATGGACATACGCATGCCTAAAATGGATGGGATGGAGGTGTTAAAACGGATAAGAGCTCAGGATCCCGATGCAATAATTATATTTCTAACCGCTTTTGCTACCATAAAAACAGCGGTGGAGGCCATGCGCCATGGAGCATTCGACTACCTTACCAAACCTTTTGAGATAGATGATTTACGTGTTTCGGTAGACCGGGCACTCAAAGTATGGCACCTGATTGAAGAAAATAGAAGTCTGCGGGCTTTGATCAAACGGAATCCCCCCAATAACATACTATGTAGTAATAACCCCAAAATGCGGAAAATCGAGACCTTGTTGAAGAAAATAGCAAAAAGCGATTACACCATAACGATCTATGGAGAAACCGGAACCGGTAAAAGTTTGCTGGCCAAGGCTATTCACGAATACAGCAACCGCAAAAACGCCCCCTTTGTCTGGTTGAATTGTGCTGCCCTGCCTGAACATTTAATCGAAAGTGAATTATTTGGTTATGAAAAAGGGGCTTTTACCGGCGCCACCCAGCAGAAAAAAGGCCAATTGGAAATGGCCGACAAAGGCACCCTATTTTTAGATGAACTCTCCATTTTAAGTCCTTCAGCTCAAGGAAAGTTATTGTTGGCCCTGCAGGAAGGTGAGTTTCAGCGGGTGGGAGGAAACCGGCCTATACAAGTGGATGTCCGCATTGTTGCTGCCAGCAATCAGCCCCTTAAAACTATGGTGGAACGCGGGGAGTTTAGAGCCGATCTATTCTACAGGCTGAATGTAATAAATCTGGAACTTCCCCCTTTAAGGGAAAGGCCTGAGGACATCATTCCCCTTACCCATTACTTCATCAGCCGCTACTGCAATACCGAGAATGTACCCCTGCTGAACCCGGAGGTGGCCCGCAAACTGTTAAGCTATCACTGGCCTGGCAATATAAGAGAATTAGAAAACGTGGTAAAACAGGCACTAGTCCTTAATGGCAACGAACGGTGGATGTCTCCCGATCATTTTGTATTCTGTGAAGAACCAATAAAATTAGAGGAATGCACTCTTCGTCCCAATGAAACCCTTAAAGATGCCCTCACTCGCATAGAGCGCAAAATAATCAGGTCGGTATTAAATGATTGCGACAATAAAGTAACCAAAGCCGCTGAAATACTAGGGGTATCGGTACGAACCATTTATCGCCACCTTTATCACATAAGTCAGTAAACCCGCATTTTAACCAAATAGCACTCACAACAATCCATACTGGTATGACAAAGGAATTCTTAACCGTATCCGGCCCTGCTTACTTGCACCGGGTAAACAGGCTAGCAACCTGGTTGCTTTTTTTGTTGACTTCTCCCGCTAACTATCCTATAATTCTCTATGTCAACTTTATATGCAAAGGCGAGGAACCGGAGTAGTAGACAGGTGTCTAGCAGAGAGTCGCCGGTTGGTGCAAGGCGACAGCAGATGTCGAACTCGCCGGGAAGCTTTACAGGTGATAAGCCTGTAACGGAGATACCGTTATAATCTATAAAGTGGACAAATGTGGGGCTATGGCGCAGTTGGGAGCGCGCTTGAATGGCATTCAAGAGGTCGAGGGTTCGAATCCCTCTAGCTCCACCATTATTATATTTGTCAATAAGGGTGGTACCGCGGGAATATAACTCTCGTCCCTAACCAGGATGAGAGTTTTTGCTATTTATGGGTCAATAATAATCCTATAAGGAGGGACGGATATGGAACACAAATATGACTTTAAGTCTATCGAAGCTAAATGGCAGGCTTATTGGGAAGAAAACCATTTTTACAAAGTGACCGAAGATACATCCCGCCCCAAGTACTATGCTCTGGAAATGTTTCCTTACCCGTCTGGAAATTTGCATATGGGGCATGTGCGCAATTATGCTATCGGTGATGTAGTAGCCAGGTTCAAGACTATGAATGGCTATAATGTTCTGCACCCCATGGGCTGGGATGCTTTTGGCCTACCAGCGGAAAATGCGGCAATCAAGCATGGCGCCCATCCGGCTAAATGGACCTATGCAAACATAGATAATATGCGAGCTCAGCTGAAAAGTATGGGGACCAGCTATGACTGGGATCGGGAGGTAACCACCTGCAGCCCTGATTACTACAGATTCACCCAGTGGATGTTCCTGAAACTTTATGAACACGATCTGGCTTACAAAAAAAGCGCCGCGGTGAACTGGTGTCCATCCTGCCAGACAGTTCTGGCCAACGAACAGGTTGTAGAAGGTGCCTGTGAACGCTGCGAATCGATGGTGGAGAAAAAACAGCTGGAGCAGTGGTTTTTTAAAATTACCGATTATGCCCAGCGACTGCTGGATGATCTGGAAAAGCTGCCCGGTTGGCCTGATAAAGTCAAAATTATGCAGAAGAACTGGATCGGCCGCAGTGAAGGATGTCAATTCTCCATGCAGATTGAAGGTATGGATGAAAAGCTGACTGTGTTTACTACCCGTCCGGACACGGTCTTTGGAGTCACTTATATGGTATTGGCTCCGGAACATCCCCTGGTGGAAAAGCTGGTGTCTGGAAAACCTGAAGAGAAAGCGGTAAAAGAATTTGTCAGCCGTGTACAACTCGTAAATGAAATGACCCGCACCTCTGCCGAAACCGAAAAAGAAGGGGTGTTCACCGGAGCTTATGCCATCAATCCCATGAATGGTGAAAAAGTACCCATCTGGGTAGCCAACTATGTACTGATGGATTACGGCACCGGTGCCATTATGGCGGTACCGGCCCATGACCAGCGGGACTTTGATTTTGCCCGCAAGTACAATATTCCTATCCGGGTGGTTATCCAGGGTGAGGACACTCCCCTGGACGGCAGCCAGCTGACCGAAGCTTATGCGGGCGACGGCCGCATGGTAAACTCTGGTTTTTTTAACGGTCTTTCCGTGGAGGAAGGCAAAGCCCAGGTAATCTCTTATATGCAAGAGCACGGTATTGGTGAAGGAACCATAAATTTCCGTTTACGGGACTGGCTGATATCCCGGCAGCGTTACTGGGGAGCTCCTATTCCTATAATATACTGCCCCCAGTGCGGCACGGTACCGGTACCCGAAAAAGACCTGCCCGTATTGCTGCCTCTGGATGTGGAATTTCGTCCTTCTGGGGAATCCCCGCTTAACTATGTAGAAGAATTCTATAAAACTACCTGCCCGGTGTGCGGAACCGAAGCCCGCCGGGAAACGGATACCATGGATACTTTTGTATGTTCATCCTGGTATTTTGACCGCTACTGCAGTCCACATGAGACGGAACTTCCTTTCACCCGGGAAGCTGTAGATTACTGGATGCCGGTTGATCAATATATCGGCGGGGTCGAGCATGCTATTTTGCATCTGATGTATGCACGCTTTTTCACCAAATTCCTGTATGACATTAAAATGCTCAAGGTTGAAGAACCCTTTACCAATCTGCTCACCCAAGGAATGGTTTTGAAAGATGGTTCTAAAATGTCCAAATCCAAAGGCAATGTGGTCAGTCCGGAAGAAATCATTGATACCTACGGTGCCGA
>JAKPGY010000093.1 GCA_029550685.1 Bacillota bacterium | reverse complement strand
CGATAGGTCTACTCCGCCAGCAAATGCCTGTATGACCATACTGGGATACTTGGGGTATACGGTTTTTTCCACTCCCAGTGCCAGTGAGACGTGCACCAAACCGCTGAGGATGTCCTTGTAAGCTCCGTGAAATGCCAGCGAACCACTGGCACAAGCACCCTCCACATTGATGCAGGGTACTCGCTTGGGGAATAGTCCTTCATTTACTAGAGGGGCAAATGCCACATGGCCCCTTACATTCTGCTGTCCCTGAAGTCCTGGATCATCTTCGGTGGGAGGTACTGTCAAACCCCATCCGCAATTGGAAAACCACAGGGATTCAATGTCCTCTGCATTTATCCCCGAGTCCTTCAGCACCCCCAGATAAGTTTCCCGGGTCAGATCCTTATGGGTAGCTTCAACCCATTTTCCAAATTTGGTTGAATATGACCCAATGATATAAACTGCCTTCACCTATCTATCCCTCCTTAAAAAGCCGGCATGCTAGCGGTACCCTCCAACTCAGGCCTGTGAGCTGCAAGGTACGCTCATCCTATTGGTTTTTTAAGAGGCCTCTGGCTGGTTAAAATTGCAAAATCTATACCAGGGTAAATGCCAAGGACAGCGGGCGATGAGGAGTTTATCCGTCTCATATTTAAGATTGGAGGGATTAATTGTGGTGATAAATAATAGATAAGTAGTGACCTTAACAACACTCTCAAATGTTATATCCCAATCTCATATCTGAGACTCGCAATAATCAGGGAGCGATAGGTGGATTTCAGCTTTGTTAAATATTAATTAAGCTCCTGGTATTATCAAGGAGGTGATCGCAATTAATCCCTCTGATGATCCTGCCCTGATGCTGAACACACCTTATGAAGGCATTATCTTCATTGATCAAGACGGGTATATCCGGTTTGCCAATCAGGCCTTCAAAACCTACACAGGCTTAAGCGATGATGATTTACTGAACACTCATCTGTCTCAGCATAATTTAGACCCTGGCCTATTAGAAACCATTCAAACCGGTGATCCGGATCTTTTGTCCTATTACCCGGAAGCCAGACTGCTGGTATGCCGGCAGCCGGTTATCAACGATGGTCAGCTTGTTGGGGCTCTGGGGCGCTATATAGCCCTGGATATGTATGCCCTGAAACAGAAGCTGTGGGATAGGGAAGATTTCCTCAAAATAGTGTCCCGCATCAGAATAAAAGACATCATGATACAAACCAGCCGCCTGTTTACCGAACTGAATGCTTACAGAGATGACTTTCAGCGGGTTAATACTGCTGTATCAGGAGTCGAAGCTATTATCGGCAGCAGCCAGCAATACTTAAAAGAAATGATATTGAGACTCGCCAATTCTCCTTCTGCGGTTCTGATTACAGGTGAAAGTGGAGTAGGTAAAGAGCTATATGCCAATGCTATTCACTTTCATAGTGATCGTTCCCATGAACCTTTTGTAAAGGTAAACTGTGCAGCCATTCCTGAAAGCCTGCTGGAAAGTGAACTTTTTGGCTATGTAGACGGAGCCTTTACGGGAGCACGCAAAGGCGGGAAAATGGGCAAATTTGAGTTAGCCAACCGGGGTACAATTTTTCTGGATGAGATCGGTGAAATGCCTTGGGCTATGCAGGCTAAGCTTTTGAGGGTATTGCAGGAAAAAGAAATCGAAAGAGTAGGTGATAATAGACCTAGAAGTGTGGATGTACGAATTATATCAGCTACCAATGCAGACCTGGAACAGCTGGTAGCAGCCAATAAATTTCGCCATGATCTGTACTACCGGTTAAACGTGGTTAAACTATACATACCACCGTTGAGGGAGCGCAAACAGGATGTCATACCTCTGGCAGAACATTTTATAAAGAAGTTAAATGCCCAACTGGGACAGAATGTCTATGGCATATCGGATGCAGCCAAAAAGTTACTGGTGGAGTATGATTGGCCGGGAAATGTGCGTGAACTTGGCAATGTACTGGAGATGGCCATGAACTTTTGCCAGAGCTCCGAGATAACTCCGGAAGATCTTCCCCTGTATATTCGCAAGAATGCCTGCCCACCTTCAGATTACCGTGAAGCTATGGAACAAGCGGAAAGACAGATCATTATGCAGACCCTGGATATAGTGGGAACAAACCGGGAGGAGGCAGCTCGAAGACTGGGAATATCCCGGGCTACCTTATTTCGACTGTTGAAAAAGCACAATCTGATTCATTATCAAGGTAAGCCATGATCGGGTTATGCTACAGCAATGCCCCTGAGGTGCAGCCCGTGATGAATGAAAAATTTTAAGCCTGTCATCGGCGTACTTCGCTCTAACCGTGATTATTAACGGGGCGATGCCCATATCGCCCCGCTGATACTTCCCAGCATCAGGCCAGGGGCAGGGATACATAAAATGTGTTACCTGATTCAGCCTGGCTATCCGCCCAAATCTTTCCGTTATGCATATTAACAATGTTTTGGGCTATAGCCAATCCGAGACCAAAACTTTCATGCCCACTTCTTGATTCATCACAACGGTAAAAGCGCAGGAATATTTTATCCAGTTCCTTCCTGGGAATAGGAGCACCTTCATTAAATACTTTCAACACCGCTCGCCTTCGCTCCGACTCCTTAAGGTCAACTCTGATTACCCCTTTCTCGGGACAGTATTTACTGGTATTATCTAGAAGAATATGCACCAGCATCTGCAGTTCTTCCCTGTCGCCCATTACCATTAAACCATCTTGAACATGATAGACCAGTTTTTTCTTGGCATCAAAGATGATGGGCTCATACACCAGGATCGCATTGGTCACAATATCACTAAAATCTATTTTGCTAAATAAGGGCACTTTTTCCATGCTGTCCGATTTGGCCAGCACCAACATATCTTCCACCAGCTTTTTCATATGAATAGCCTCGGCCTTAATATGTTCTATGCGCCGGGCGATCTTTTTATCAGCCGTCGACAAAACATAAAAATCCCATTGTGACAAGTCAAGCGGGTTAAGAGTCGCCTGATCCTTGTGTTTTAGGACGCAAAACACATAGACGTCGGATTGGCGCTTTTTTTCTGCATCATATTCATTTGTAACGCTGTCCCAGCTGTACTGCCCCCCATTTTGTCAACACGGTTAGGCAACATTTTGTAGAATACTCTGCTGGTAATATTCAGCCGGGGTTAAATATCCCAGAGCTGAATGAATACGGTGGGTGTTATAGAAATCTATGTAAGCCTCTATTGAGGTAATCGCTTCACTGTACGTCTCGCACAGGTTATAGTAGAGTTCTTCTTCCTTGAGAGTACGGAAAAACCGTTCAATATGAGCATTATGTTCTGGTGTGGCATAGGCCGAATACAAAAGAGTTACGTCACAGGTGGATAATTCCTTAACAAATTTACGGCTGGTTGGCTGGCAGCCATTATCTACTTGCAGTATTAGTCCTTGATCCCTGGTTTCTTAAGGAAAACGATTTTTGACAGCTTTGTCAAAGGCAGCTAACCACTCATCGGTTCGGGATCGGGAGCTGATTTCATAGCCAACGATAGAACGATCATACCGGTCAATTTGATTACTCTTATGATGACGAGGATAAAACCGTGAGCGAGGAAAGCCTTCGGATTGCCTTAGAATTGCTTGTTGAGACGTTTCTTGGATGATATGAATACTTTATTTCGCTCCTTATGTAAAGACTTATTTTGGATAACAGGTTTTAACTATACATACAAAGGTTCGACTATTGCTATTTATTTCCTGCATAATTAAGGGAAATATACTAATATCTGCTATATATTAATTAGTATTGTAAACGTTAACGACGAAGTGGTGACGAAGGAATTGACGGCATTTATAAGGAAGACCGCTTAGGCCTCGATATAATTATATTCAAGCAAAGCGTTAGGCCAGTTATGTGGGACGGCCAGAGATTCAGAAGTTTGTCGGAGTACCTATAGGGGAAATAGCGAAAAAGGTATATTTATTGATCCTGAACCATACGCTCTACCAATCAAAGCCACACCCCTAGAGCTTTTCTATAGTGACTTTGAGTCAGGCTGGTGCCAATGAAGGGAAAGTACGTTATGATATAGGTAATTATTTTTGAAAGCAAATTAGGGGGAGGGGAACCTCATGGAAGCGATTAGTCTTCATCCGATCGGATACGTTATTTCGCCGGTATCTGAGCCGAAGGATATGCCGCCGGGCGGAGTAGCGGCGGAGATTGAGGTTTTGCCTCAGTACCAGCCTGGCCTGCTGCGAGTGGAGGAGAATTCTCACCTATGGATTCAGTCTTGGTTTCATATGGCATCACGTGATCAACTGATCGCTCATCCCCGCGGAAACCAGCATTTGCCCGAATATGGTGTATTTGCCATGCGATCGCCCGGACGCCCCAATCCCATTGCCCTATCTTTAACCAAATTAATAAAATTGGAGAACAATAAGCTGTATGTAGAGCGTTTGGATGCGGTGAACGGTACTCCGGTTCTGGACATAAAACCTTATTTCGAAAACGATATTATCTTCTCACCCCGTACTCCATATATCCCCGGTAAAACTCGCACCTCTCACCAGGATACATTATTACGCCAGGCTTTAGCTCATCACCAGGAAAAGTGCCCGTCTTTGTATTTGGCAGTGCGCATGGCATTGGTAGCCGATGAAGTCTTTGGCCATTTAAACAATCCTGAATTAATGATTAATGTAACCGGATCAGCTTGCCTGGCTGATACTATTCAAGGTTTAACTCGAGCACGGTTAGCTAATCCAGCCCGGTTTTTCTACGATTTTTCAACTTCTTTGCATCAGACCATTTGGACTATGAACGGCCGGGGAACTTTGACTCTTACCTGGCTGGGCAACACTGACATTATGGAATGTGCTGATGAAGAACTGTTCAGCATGGATTTCAAACTGGATTAATTCCTCAACTACCTCTCAACTTAGCTCACCCTTTTAGCAGGCAGTTAAATTTTTTACCACAAATTATTACAAACGTGATAGAATTATATCAAAACATAATATAGGGAAAGGATGATCGCATGTTTGATTATCTAATGACGCCCGAACAGCTAAAACTTCGGGATGAAACCCGGGATTTTATAAAATCGCTGCCCCGGGAGTACATTCTGGACATGGATGCTGACAAGATTAAGTATCCAAAAGAATTCATGCAGGAAGCAGGGCGCCGCAATCTGATCGGTATCAGGGTGCCCAAAGAGTATGGCGGACGTGGGGGGCAATGGCAGGATGACGTCATCGTAGCCGAGGAAATCTGCGTTCCGGGTTACATTTTCGGCTGTACCTGGGGTGTAACTGGGGATGTGGTAACGGAAGCCCTGGTTCATTTTGGAACGGAAGAGCAGAAGAAAAAGTATTTGCCCCCCATTTGCAAAGGTGAGAAGTTTGCAGCGGAGTGCTTAACTGAACCCCGGGGAGGGTCAGACTTTTTTGGAGCTACTACCATAGCCCGCCGTGATGGGGACGATTTCATTTTGAACGGGCAAAAGCGCTTTATTGTGGGCGGAGAAGGGGCCGATTATTTCCTGGTCTATGCCAAAACTGATCCTGAGGCTCCTCCGCACAAATCAATTACCTGTTTTATGGTAGAAAGAGAAATGGGAGTGAAAACGGAATACTTGTACAACCTGATGGGATCGCGGGGAGGCGGAACCGCCCGGGTGGTATTCGAGGATGTACGAGTTCCCAAGGAAAATGTCATTGGCGAGATCAATGGAGCTTATACCGTGTTTTCCCAGATGATGATTCCCGAGCGATTCGGGACGGCGGCCATGACCATCGGCGCTGCCCGGCCGGCTCTGGAAATAGCCACTGATTACAGCACCAAGCGCAAAGCTTTTGGCACCACCATAAAGAACTTCCAGGGGGTCAACTTTAAAATTGCGGATATGGTTATGAAGCTGGATACCTGCCGGGCTATGATATACACCACTGCTCTGGCTATTGACAGTGGTAAGGTGAAGCCCAGCCGCTGCCGGCGCATGGCCTCTGAATGTAAACGGTTTGTTACTGAACAGTGCTGGGATGTGGCTAACCTGGCTATGCAGGTTATGGGGGGAATCGGATACACTGACGTTTATCCTATCGAGAAAATAGTACGGGATCTGCGCCTGTCCATGATCTGGGTAGGTACGAATGAAGTCATGAACTTGATCATCCAACATGAGTGGTACAAGGAACGAGCAGAGGAGATTGCCTTGGGCAGCAAACGCGACAGCGAATTAGATGCTTTTAGTGCCTTCGCAGAAGGAGAAAAAGTTTACGAGTAAGCAATCGGGGAGGGGAGTTTATATGGAAAAAAAGTGGCAGGAAATTTATAAGAGCAAACTCATGTCGTCTGATGAAGCAGCCAAATTCATTAAAGACGGGATGCTGGTGGCTTCAGGATCCATAAATGCCCAGCCGGCAGAACTAACCAATGCTATTGGCCGCCGAATGGCATCAGGAGATTTGAAGAATGTGAGATTTCTTTGTTCATTGTCTGCCCGGCCTACGAACATGCATAATCCCGAGTATCTGGAAAAAATGATTGCCAACGGCAATATGATAGATGCCATGTATGCCGGGCCAATGGAGCGCTATTTCTTGGAACAGGGTTACTTTAATTATGTTCCCCATCGCCTGTTTGACGGCCCGATGATGACCGCCCGGGTAGGTCTGGATGCAGCGGTAATGGTGGTCTCACCCATGGACCAGCACGGTTTCGTCAGTACCGGTGTCAATCCTGACTATGTATACGGTTTTATACGCCGCAACCCAGGATGCGTTATTATGGCAGAAGTAAATAAATATATGCCCCGTTCCTATGGGAACAATCATTTTCATATCTCAGAACTAAGTGCAGTTATAGAAAATGATCAGCCCCTGGTGGAACTTCCTAGTTTCCCCTTGACAGAAAAGGATGAAAAGATTGGCCAGTATATAGCCGAGAGAGTTCCCGATGGAGCTTGTTTGCAATTAGGTATAGGCAACATACCCAATGCGGTAGCCAAGTATTTGACCGACAAGAAGGACCTGGGGGTTCATTCGGAAATGCTGTGTGACAGCATGGTCGACCTTTATGAAGCGGGCGTAATAACTGGCGTCCACAAAAAGCTCATGCCCCGCAAATGGGTAGCCAGCTTTGCTTTCGGCACCAAACGTTTATATGATTTTGTTGCCGAAAACCCGTTAGTGGAAATGCACGACTCGGAATTCGTCAACGATCCCTATAATATCGGGCTGAATGATAATGTAGTGTCCATAAACTCCACCTTGGAGGTAGATCTGACCGGTCAGTGCTGTTCGGACGCTATTGGTAACCGGCAGTATTCAGGTGCCGGAGGACAAATGGACTTCATGGAAGGGGCTTGGCGCTCCAAAGGCGGACAGGCTTTCCTGGCCATGTATTCTACTTACGAGACCAAAGACGGGGAACTGCGCTCACGCATAGTTCCTTCTCTGCAGCCCAATGCTATGATAACTACTACCCGCAATGATGTGCAATACATTGTCACCGAATATGGAGTAGCCTGGCTGAAGGGCTTTAATCTCAGACAGAGAGCCGCGGCTTTAATCAAGGTTGCCCATCCTGACTTCAGAGATTGGCTGGAATTTGAGGCTCGCAAGTTGAATTACCTGCGCTAAACAGAACAGCGGGTGTCAGAAATGGCACCCGCTCTTGTTAATCCAGTATTTTCTGAAAAGCTACCATATCCAGCAGTCGGCCGAACTTTTCCCCCACCTGCCGGTAGCAGGCACATTGGCTGTAACCCTGGCGGGAAAACAGTTTAATGCTGGGCTGGTTTTCACCGCAGATTATTGCCACCAGCACATGAATATCACGGGTACGAGCGAATTCCTCAATATGCTGCAGGCCCTGGCTGCCGATACCTTGGCCAACATAGTCAGGATGTAAATAGATGGTTACTTCTGCAGTGCGGTTATAGGCTTCCCGTTTATTGAAGTGAGTCAACAAAACATAACCGCAGACTACCTCATCATCAAGGATCGCAAAAGTCTGGTACCTGGGGTTATCGAAAAACACCATTTGGGCCATTTCTTCTTTGTTTGGAGGGATAATTTGAAAGGTGGCGGTGCTGTTCAGCACGTAGTAAGTATAAATATCATATATGTACGGTAAATGCTCAGGTTTAACAGCTTGAAAAGTAATATTCATTGTCAGTATCTCCTATGCCCAAGATTGCTTTTTAATTTATAAATTACTTATGGTAAGGTTCACCCTTGATAATCTTAAAGGCGCGATATATCTGTTCGATTAGAATCAAAACTGCCATCTGGTGCAAAAAAGTCATGGGAGAAAAGGAGAGAATAAAACCAGCTCTTTGCTTAACGGCAGGGGCCAGCCCATGGGAACCCCCTACCACCAAGTTGACCCGGGCTAGCCCCGAGGTGTTCCATTTTTCAATGTAAGCGGCAAACTGCTCAGAGCTCAGCTGCTGACCATGGCTGTCCAGAGCCACCAACAACTCGTCCTGAGACAGCAGAGCGAGTACACGCTCACCTTCTTTATTGAGTATCCTTTGGATCTCTTTTTCAGTTGCTTTAGGATTGGTCTTTTCTTCCAAGCCATCTACTATCTCTATACTGGTGTAAGGCCGCAAACGCTTAAGGTATTCGTTGATACCTTCAGTAAAAAATGGCTCGCGAATTTTGCCCACGGATATGATGCGGTACTTCATACCTGACTCCCTTTTATCTAACTTTATCAAGTCTAACTTACCTGTGCCCAAAAATAAAGCTGGGTATATATGTATTTCTCAGGCAACAATTGAGATTTCACCACATTTCGTAATAAGATGGAGATGGAGGTTGGACTATGAGTTTTCGGGATATTGGGATGAAAATTCAAGCTGCCCGGGAAGAAAAAGGGCTGAGCCAGGAACAACTAGCTCGCCTGGTGGGCTGTTCTCAATCGGCTCTTTCCAATTATGAAAAAGGCAAGCGCCGCCTTTACCTGTCGCAGTTGGAGAAAATGGCCGAAGTTTTAGACAAACCCCTGGAGTATTTTGTGGAGTCATTAAGCAGCCAGCATCATCCTCAGCCGGCCATTGACCGCAATGAACGCTTTGTCAAGCTGGTTAATCATCTCAGCCGACTGAGTGATGAAGAAATCAACGAGGTAATGAAATACATTAGCTATCTGGAGTGGAAAAGGTCAGGGGGAGATTGAAGATGGATTTTTCGTTAACTAAAGAACAGCGTGATTTGATCGAATCTGTCAAAACTATGGCTGCTGAAGAGATCACACCCTTTGCCCTGCAAGAGGGGAGCATACACAAGGAGAAAATGCTTATCTCGCTGGCACAGATGAATTTGCTGTGCCCCACTGTACCCAAGGAGTTCGGTGGCCTGGGACTGGATTTGTTTTCCACGGCCCTGGTGGTGGAGGAACTGGCCGCTGCATCACCTGGTTTGGCTGCTGTTGTTGCCGCTACTCTACATGCTGCTGAGCCAATAATACTGGCGGGGAACGATCAGCAAAAAAAGGAATTCCTACCGCTGTTAACCGGTTCGAAAGCGGGAGCTGCCGCCTTTGCACTCACCGAACCTGAAGGGGGTTCTGACCTTAATATTATCAGCACTCATGCTACCTCCGATCACAACGGTTATTTGCTTAACGGATGCAAGGATTATGTGATCAATGCAGGGATAGCTCGTTTTATAACGGTGGTGGCGGCCACAAATATGCGCAATAAAAAGGCCTCTTTGCGCATCTTTTTGATACCGGATCATGTGGCCGGAATAAAAATCGAAGAAATCTATCACACCTCAGGCATAAATCTGGCGCCAGTGGGACGGGTAAGGTTTGTGGATGTTAATATCATAGGTCAGTATGTTATCAAGAGCCGGCAAGCAGGCAGCGGGTACTTACTGCTTACCCAGACCTTTGATGTCGGTCGTGCTTTGGTCAGCGCACTATCTGTAGGTATAGCCCGGGCTGCGCTGGAAGAAGCCCTTAATTTTGCCGAAAATCGTATGCAATCCGGTGGTTCTATAAAGAAGCATCAAGCAGTATCCTTTGCTCTGGCTGATATGGCCACCAAAATCGAAATGGCCAGGCTGATGACTTGGAAGGCCTGCTGGCTGATCGATCACGGGGGAGATTACAGTGTTGCTTCAGCCATGGCTAAACTGGCCTCCAGTACCATCGCTCAGGAGGTTACCTGCTTAGCCGCTGATATTATGGGGGCCCGGGGTTATATAAAGGGAACCCTAATTGAACAATTGGTACGCGATGCCCGGGTTCTGTCGACCATTGAAGGTACCAACCATATCCAAAGGATGGTTATTTCTTCCCAGCTGTAATGGAGATTCTTTCATGATATATGTGATTATTGAAAAAGATTGTGCCGCCTGTGGACTGTGTGAAGACGTTTGCCCGGCTAGCGCTGTTAGTTCAGCAGGTATATACAAAATTGATCCAGCCCTCTGTACCGGCTGCGGTGAATGTGCTGACAGCTGTCCAGTGGAGGCCATTCAGCCTTGCCAGCAGGATTAAGGCTCCACATTCCCCCTCTTGATGTCCCGGGCTTGCTGCAGCGCGTTTAAGGTTTCCGGGCCTACGATGCCGTCTGCCAGAATACCCTCAGCTGTCTGGAAGGCTATCACCGCTTCTTCTGTTTTCTGCCCGAAGTAGGAATCCAGCTTGTACCGGTAATATCCCAGTTCCTTTAGAATGCTCTGGACAAAGCGGACATCACTGCCCCTATCACCTCTGCGCAATATCCTGCCCGAATAAGCCCGCCCCATTATGGTAACGAGTGTTCCTATGGGGGTTTGATCATAGATTTCGATTACATCCTCATTATATAAGCGGATACAGCCGTGGCTGACTGCTCTGCCGATAGACTTGGGGTTATTGGTTCCGTGAATGCCATATCCGCCCCAGGGTACGGAAAGACGCATCCAGCGTACTCCAAAAGGCCCCCCCGGGTTTACTGCTTTGGCAACAATTGTCCAATTACCCAGCGGTGTGGGAGTAGATGATTTGCCAATTGCCACCGGATAGGTTCTGGTGGGGAGACCAGGAACACTGAAGTACAACCTGCGTTTGTCCAAGTTCACTGTGATTGAAACACTGGGGTTCTGCAGTATCGCAGGAGTTTCAATATGGCAGCAGGATTTAGTGAGCAGCCGGCTCCAAGTCTTTACCCCCACTACTCCATCCGCCTTAAGGCCTTCCCGTTTTTGAAACTCCCTTACAGCCTGATCACAAGCCTGGTTAAAAACACCAGTAATGGTGCCTGTATATAAATTGGCTTCCTGCAGAATTTGTTGCACTAGCGCTACGTCGGGCCCTTGCATAGGTTCAGACATCAAGCGCAAGTAACGACTGGCATATACCATGGAGCGTCACCTCATTGTTTTTGTTATCAGCATATGGTCCTTGCCCGGACATCGACCCAGTAGATTTCTGCCAGTTTAGGAAGACATATCGTATGAATTATAAAATTTACCAAAATTTGGAAGGATATTTTTAGGTGACTGGAGAATTGCAAACCAAAAATAAATAATGAGGGTGTGGGATGGTCCTATGAAACCTTTGAATACTAATCCTAATCAAGTAGACGATTTACTCGCTTCCGCAGCTGCCAGCATGCAGGAACATGATATCAGCGGGGCGCTGGATATGCTGGTACAGGCTTACCAGATGTGGCCTGACAATACTCTGGTGCTGAATATGACGGGCAGGTGTTATCAGATACTGGGAGAATTCCAACGGGCTGAGCGTTGCTGGGAGGAAGCGCTTCGCCTGGAACCTGACAATAATGTCGCCGAATCGAATTTAAACGAACTGCGCCAGCCGGCCTTTCAGTTCTGGTTAAAAAGATATCATGAAGCTTTAGACCTGCTGGAAAAGAAGAAATTTAGTGAAGCCCGGGTGCTGCTGCGACAGCTCATGGAGGAACACGATGAATACGTCTCCTTATACAAGGTTCTAGGACTGAGCTATCTGGCGGAGGGTAACCGGCTCGAAGCTCACCGGGTTTGGCGCAAAGGCTTAGAAATTGATAAGAAAAATAGTTCCTTACATAAGTATCTGTCCATACCCGAAAGCAAAAAACAGCGCTTTACTGGCGAAGAACCAACAACCAAACTTAAAAATCGCCCTATTTTTACCCAGCGACGTTTACTGGCAGTTATGGGAGTGGTATGCCTGGTGCTTCTGCTGCAGATCCATACTCTGCTAAACAACCAAAGGCAGAATGCTGAATATACGGAAGTTCTTCAGCAGCGTATTCATCAGTTGACCAGTCTGATCGATCAGCAAAACCAGCCGCCTGTAGAAACAGTACCGGCGGCGGCGATTGAGGAAGTCTCGATGGAAGGTTCAGCTTATGATCTTCAGCAAGAAGAACATTATTATACAGCCGGATATAAGGCCTACTTGGCCAAGGACTGGAAAACTGCTGCCAGCAATTTGGGAGTGGTAGTGTCCATGCAATCGGGTAGTTATTTAAACCGGGAAGCCCTTTATTATCTGGCCCGCACCTATTTCCTTCAGCAAATCTATGATGAAGCTGAAAAATATTACCTGCTCTATCTGGAATCATTCCCTGACTCCAACTATTATGATGACAGTCTCTTCTATTTGGCCTGTACCTATCATTATACCAACCGTTCCCAATTAGCTAAGGAAACCCTGCAGCGACTAACAGAATTGGATCCCCACAGCGGCTATCTATCATCCAGTTTGTACCAATCCATGATGCAAGAATAATGACAAGTGATCAGGCATCTACGGTATCTTGTTTACTTGCTAAAAAGTCAGAAAATTTATTTCCGATAAGTGAAATATTTGCTATGATGGTGGTAGATAAAGACAACATGGCACATAACAGATGTATGTGGTTTTAGACTTGCCTGATAATTAGATCAAGCCTGTATCGCGGGGGGATACGGCATGGCCAATATACAAAGTCACCAGACGCTGTGTACCTGTGGGAGTAATAAGCCATATGAGCAGTGCTGCGGTGCCAACAGCGGATGTCTGGTGATTCACTTTCCTCGGGCGAAAAGAAAGAATTATGTTACTCAGTTGGAAACATCGCTATCTGATTTAATTGGCTATGCCCGTCGCTATTTTTACAATTGGGAAGCTGCCGGAAAGGCCCGGTTTACTTCTTATTCCCAATCCCAGGACATACCTGACGGTTTTTTTAATCTGTTTTGGAGTTGGTATGTACTTGATTATCGCTTTCATCGCGATGTGTCCCCGATTATAGAGTTTTATATGGCTGAAAAAGAAGACGACATGGACGAATATCTTCGTCCTATTTTTACTGCCCTTAAAGATTCCTGTCTATCTATTTACCAGGTTCAGTGGATAAAGAATAATGCCGTAGGCATCCGCGATATTTTCTGTCATCGCCAGTATGTGGTGGAACGCGACTTTGGGCCCCATACCCGGTTAGTTGAAGAAGGTATACTGCTCTTGACCAGAATTGTCCAGATTGCCAATACCCCTATGATGCTGGGGCGTCCCTTCCTGGTTTATTCTGAACATAAAAACTATCTCCTGGAAGAGGTCAACTCCTTACGTATATACGAAAGCATTAATGATCCCCGGGTATTCTTGAAAGAATATGCCGAGGTTTTGTGCGGCCTGGTTATTGATCTTACTCAGGGCATAAAGAAATCCCGTATGAAGTCCCGCACCCTGCATTTGAGCGAAGACGATCGCCTGGCGATGCGGGAAAATTTGCTGGCTGGCCGTGAATTCACTCTTTTGGAACGTAATGATCGATGGCTGAAGTTTACCTGGGGTCTCGGCCGGGGATTGCTGCGTCGTCTCTACCTAAGCAGCGCCAGTATTATAATAGCGGCTGAAGACCATAATGATCTGAACTGGGCAACCCAGATGTTAAAGGGAATGTTGGAAAGAGTCAGCCTAAAGGCTCCTTATCGTTGGGTAGAAGGGTATGATTTTGCCAGTGAAGAAGAAGCTGAGGAAATAATTGCGGAGATACTTCATGATAAATACCTGGAAGAATGGCTATCCACTGCTCATCAGGAGTTGGAGGGTATGACTCCTTTACAAGCTCTTGAGGATGTCCGCGGCCGGGTGCTATTGGAGTCCCTGCTGGATGATATGGAAGCGTTGGAATTATTGGCCAAAAGCCGGGGCGAGTATTATTTTCCCACGTCGGCTATCAGGACCAAATTAAACCTGGATAAAAACCGCCTGCAGCAGGAACTTCTGCAACCTGAAGCAGTCGCTATCAAAGTCAGCAAGCATCGCGATCGCCAGGAACTAAGTTCCTTCATTACCGCCTACAACTGGCCCAATGAAGAACTGCGCCAGGTAGCTGCCTCAGCTTTTGATCTATATAGCAGCAGCCGTGACTATGTTACCCTGGCCTGGATACTATACATGTGGAATGAGTTTGCTACTATTTATCAGCCTAAGGTATCCAAGGTGCGGGGCTGGCTGGCTGCTTTGGAACATACCTACCTGCGATTGTCTGACCAACGGGTTAGTTTTGCCCGCACTGCCAAGCGTTTCGGTCTACCCACCGGCCTGATCAGCAAGCATACCCAACTGATAGAACGCCATTTTCAACGCTATCCCTTGGACTTCTCTAAAGAAATAGCAGTCTATCCCTATTGGGAAGAACTGGATGATCGCGAAAAGGTAAGTGCGTATGAGGAAGTTCAACAGCATTTGCAAATGTTTGCTTATGGAATCAAACCAGTATGGAACCGGTGTGAACAGGAGTCCCGCAAGGAATATTTTGAATTGGTTAATACCACAGGCCGCTTTTGGGATGAACCGACCCGCCGGGTCTATGAACAGTTCTTCCGGGCTCACTATTGTATGGATGACGTCAACTGCAACCATACTACCATTGCCAATCTGTTCTGGGAAAACCAGGCTCGGCGCTTTCCGCCTTATTTAAAAACAGCCTCCTTTAATTTGATGATGAGCTATGTAGGAGCTTACCGGGTGTTTCCTCATGGAACCAACTCCCTGGTCTTTGAGGATATATTCAACGGTGAGCGCTGCGAGGTTTACGGCAGGTTTGGGAGTCGGGTTCATGAAAACATTATACCCGGTATGATCAGCATTACCCGGCTGCTCCCGTTGGGTGAGCACTATTGGGTGAGCGACCCGATGTATGTCGTTTTACCCGATCTATGCGAAATATTTAACAAGAATCTGCTCATGTTGATGGAAAAACTTCATCCCTTTGATGAATCAGATATTAGATATCTCAAGGTACGCGGTGAAAAAATTGTTAAGGCTTATATTCTATCTCTGGATGAAATGGAACAGAACACCTTGCGTATGATAAACCAGCCCCTAAAAATTGACTGGCAGACCGCTGGAATCAGCAATCCTCAGCTATGCCGGGTAGTATTAAAACAAAACCGCCGTTTTCGCTTGCTGCATGAGGATCAGAACCGGGCCAGTTTCCTATGGTTAAGCTTTAACCACCAGCATAAATATCAATGGGGATATGTCCTTGTTGAAAATCAGCAGATAATGATTACTACTATCCCCGGAAAGGACCTGGAAAAGTTTATCCGGGATATAAGGAGGACTTTAAAGAGTGCTGATGTAGTGGTTGCCTTTCGCCCGGCAGACCATGGCTCTCTGGTACTTAAGGAAATGGAGTGTCAGATGATAGCTGACCTGGCTCAGTTTTTCAACACTAATCCCGAGCTCTCTTTGGTACTGCTGCGCCAGGATGAGTTGGATGATGCGGAACTGGAATGGAATCAGGGTATATTTATCTTGAAACTGGGTGCCCTATTAATGGAGTATTTGGATCAGCACCGTAATCAGAATTGACAACAAGGTTAACTTTGGCACATATTTTTAGTAGAAGAAGAAAAAGGGTGTTGAATTGGCATATGCTGGTCACCACATTCATTAATAAACGTATACTTATAGGCGTTATGGCAGTTGTGTTCGCTCTAATGCTTATAGGCTGCAGTAACAGTTCAGAAATCCAACCTGCTGAAACAACTGTTACCCAGAAAAAAGAGATTCCCAGCGATGCTGATATTATCGGTGATCTTACTGGGGACAGAGATTCTACTGATTTACGTGATGAAGATATGCTGGAATTAAGGCATTGGAAGTATGCTGTAAAGCCCGTTGACACTAGTCCTTACGGCAGCACAGTAATTTCTTATCAATTGGTCAGTGAAGAAGATATGGACCGGATTATTAACAGGTTAACTGAAGGGGGCTATTTGTCCGGCCAGCCCGGAGATGAATACGAATTTAGCATGGCTTTGCGGGATTTCCAGCATGACCAGGGACTACCTATTACGGGTGAACTTGATTCCGACACCCTAAAAGCCTTACTGAGAGATCAAGACTTATAATATGGCAAAGCTTGGGCAACACTACTTGACGAAAGCTGTTTTATTCATTATTCTATATATCGAAAGAAGTTGTGCGCGGAAGTGGCTCAGTGGTAGAGCATCGCCTTGCCAAGGCGAGGGTCGCGAGTTCGAATCTCGTCTTCCGCTCCATAATGAGATTTATACCTCGGCAATATGCCGAGGTGTTGTGTTTTGGGTAATAATAGGGTACATTTTTAAGAGGATTATTCTGGGTGGCCCTGAAATACCATTAAATTAAGGATTTTAGCCCGATAAGTATTAGATAGGAGGAGCATAAATGGGAGCCGTATTAGAAAAGATAGAAAACAGTGAGGCTTACATAGCCATCGAAGTAGCCCCCGACAAGTTTGAGCAAGGTTTGGATTATGCCTACCGCAAACTGGTAAAACAGGTGAGTATTCCAGGTTTTCGCCGGGGCAAAGTTCCGCGCCCTCTGCTGGAGGCTCATTTTGGTAAAGAGATTCTCTACCAGGATGCTTTGGAATATGTAGTTCCGGCTGCCTATGAGGAAGCATTAACTGAACTCAATATTGAGCCAATTGCTCAGCCGGATTTTGATATTCAGGAAATAGATGACGGCCAACCGGTACAGGTTAAAGTGCGCGTAGCGGTTAAACCAGACATTGAACTGGGCCAAATCGAAGGGCTGGAAGTTCGTGTTCCACGCATGCAGGTAACCGATACAGATGTGGACCATCGTCTGGAAGACATACGCTCCCGATATGCTCAACTGGTAGAAAAGACCGATGAACCCGCAGAAAAAGGTGATGTACTTACCATAGACTTTGTCGGTTATATTGATGGTGAGGCATTCGAAGGCGGCAGCGGGCAAGATTACTCCTTGGAAATAGGATCCAATACCTTTATTCCTGGGTTTGAGGATCAGCTGATAGGAGTAAAGGCCGGCGAGGAAAAAGAAGTCAAGGTTACTTTCCCGGAGGAATATCATAACGAAGACTTGGCTGGCAAGGAAGCATTGTTCAAAGTGACAGTTAAGGGCATTGAAACGCGTAAACTTAGAGAGCTGGACGATGAATTTGCTCAGGAAGTCAGCCAGTTTGATACTCTTGCTGAGTTCCGCGAAGATATACGCAGCAACCTAGTTCTGGTGATGGAAACCCGTAAGAAGGAATTGATCAAGCAGGAAGTCCTGGACAAAGCTATTAAAGCCACTGAGATTCCTTTGGCTGAATCGGTAGTACGCGCTCAAATCGAGCATATGCTGCAACAGTTTGCTCAGCGCTTGGCTTCTCAGGGATTGACTCTGGAGCAGTATTACCAGTTTACCGCCAGCAACCGGGAAGAATTAGAAAACGACTTGCGCCCGGAAGCGGAAAGAACTGTTAAAGTGAATTTCCTTTTGGAAAAGTTGGTTGAAGAAAAAGGTATTGAAGTTACAGATGAAGAAATGAATAAGCAAATTGAAGAAGCAGCCAAGAGCATGGGGGTTGATCCTGAACAGGCCAAGCAGAACCTGGCGGGTATCATGGACAGCCTGGAATATAGTGTGAAAATGGATAAAGCAGTACAATACTTAATAGACCATGCCAAAATAGAGGAATATGATACCTCAGAAATCAACAAGGCTGAAGCTGAAGCAGAAGCAGATGCTGAAGCTGAAACCACAGGTGACGAGTAAGTCACATTAGAATACGATATAGTAATCAAGAATAGCTTTTTAATAAGGGGTGAAAAATATGTCCTATTTAGTACCAATTGTTGTAGAACAGACTAACCGGGGAGAACGTTCCTATGATATATATTCACGTTTGCTTAAAGATCGCATCATTTTTCTAGGCAGTGCTATTGATGACAACGTGGCTAATCTGATAATTGCCCAACTACTATTTTTGGAAGCCGAAGATCCGGATAAAGACATCAATCTTTATATAAATAGCCCCGGGGGATCTATAAGTGCTGGCCTGGCTATTTATGACACCATGCAGCATATCCGGGCTGATGTATCGACTATCTGTGTTGGCCTGGCAGCCAGTATGGGAGCATTCCTCCTAGCTGCTGGACAGAAAGGGAAGCGCTTTGCTTTGCCCAATGCTGAAATCATGATCCACCAGCCTTTGGGCGGCACCCAGGGGCAGGCCGTAGACATAGAGATTCATGCTCGCCGGATTATGGCCATGAAAGAAAATTTAGACAGAATTTTGGCGGAGCGCACCGGGCAACCCTTGGAGAAGATCAAGAAAGATACAGATAGGGATTATTTTATGACTGCATTGGAAGCTAAAGAATATGGTATTATTGATGAGGTAATGACCCAGCCCAAGAAGTCAACCAGCAAGAAGTAGCTTTCAGGTCAAAAGAGGTGAACGAATGCATAAATATGGGGACGAAAAAGGACAACTGAAGTGTTCCTTCTGCGGTAAAACTCAAGACCAGGTTAAAAAGCTGGTAGCTGGACCGGGTGTTTATATTTGTGATGAGTGCATTGAGCTGTGCAATGAAATAATTGAAGAAGAACTGGCCGATGATCTGGGGTTTGAACTGGGAGACATTCCTAAACCCCAAGAGATTCGCGAAATACTGGATGAATACGTAATTAGCCAGGACCGGGCCAAAAAGGCACTGGCGGTTGCTGTATATAATCATTACAAGCGTATCAACCTGGGCACGAAATTGGATGATGTGGAACTGCAAAAGAGCAATATTATGATGTTGGGGCCTACCGGCAGTGGTAAAACCTTGCTGGCCCAAACCCTGGCCCGGATATTAAATGTTCCTTTTGCTATTGCAGATGCCACGTCATTGACTGAGGCTGGCTATGTGGGTGAAGACGTAGAAAACATCCTGCTGAAGTTAATTCAGGCTGCAGATTACGATATCGAAAAGGCCGAAAAGGGTATAGTCTATATTGACGAGATCGATAAAATAGCCCGCAAGACAGATAATCCCAGCATAACCAGGGATGTTTCCGGTGAAGGGGTGCAGCAGGCTCTGTTGAAGATCCTGGAGGGAACTGTAGCCAGTGTACCGCCTCAGGGTGGACGCAAGCACCCGCATCAGGAGTTTATCCAAATAGATACCAGCAATATTCTGTTTATATGCGGCGGGGCCTTTGAAGGTATTGACAAGATTATTCAAAACCGCGTCAATCAAAAAGTGATGGGCTTTGGAGCTGATATCAAGACCAAGAGCGAAAAGAGCATTGGTGAAATTTTGAATATGATACTGCCTCAGGATTTGCTGCGTTATGGACTCATTCCTGAGTTTGTGGGCCGGGTGCCCATCATAGTTACTCTGGATGCGTTAGACATTGATGCGCTAGTGAGTATACTGACAGAACCTAAGAACGCTCTGGTCAAACAGTATAATAAACTATTTGAACTGGATGGAGTAGATTTAGAATTTACCGACGATGCTCTCCAGGCGGTAGCTGAGGAAGCCATGCGCCGCAATACGGGAGCCCGGGGCTTAAGAGCTATAATTGAGGATATTATGCTGGATGTCATGTACGAAGTTCCTTCTCGCATGGATGTAACCAAAGTTGTGATTACTAAAGATGTTATTCTCAAGAAGGAAAAACCGCTGTTGGTAACGGTAGATGCCAAACGCCGGGTCAATTAGGCAACATCACAAATGCATACTAAACAGGAAAAAGGTAGCGGAAGCTACCTTTTTTTACTGCTTGTAAACTTTCATTCTATGCAGATGCCGCGGGAATAATAGGTGCAGTATGATAGAAAGGAAAAGTTGCGGTTATGAATGATTTATTCCTGCAGTATGGCGGCATTCTCTATATTGTTCAGTTCATTTTTGCCGTTATCATCGGCTTATACTTCTGGAATCTGCTTAAAGGCCAGCAGAGCAAAAAAAACGTAATGTTTAGGGAGTCGGAAAAGGAAACCTTTAAACTCAAACAAATGCGCAATATAAAACTCAGCGAGCCTTTGTCCAGTCTGACCCGGCCCACCAGTCTCAAGGATGTGGTAGGGCAGAGTGAAGGGATTGACATGCTGCGTTCGGCCTTGTGCGGTGTTAATCCCCAGCATGTTATTATTTATGGTCCGCCGGGAGTGGGAAAAACGGCGGCGGCTCGTCTGGTGTTGGAAGAAGCCAAGGCCAATCCTTGGTCACCATTCACAGCGGATTCCAAATTCGTAGAAGTTGATGCTACCATAATGCGCTTTGATGAACGCAACATTGCCGACCCGCTGATCGGATCAGTGCATGATCCTATTTACCAGGGTGCTGGAGCCATGGGTTCAGCCGGAATTCCCCAGCCCAAACCGGGCGCTTGTACCAAAGCTCATGGCGGAATACTGTTTATCGATGAGATTGGTGAACTGCATCCCATGCAAATGAATAAATTGTTGAAGGTGTTAGAAGATCGCAAAGTGCTCTTGGAAAGTGCTTATTATAACGAAAATGACCGCAATATCCCCGCTCATATTCATGATATTTTCTTAAATGGGCTTCCCGCTGATTTCCGGCTGGTGGGGGCCACCACCCGAAACCCGGAAGAATTGCCTCCGGCGCTGAGGTCCCGCTGCCTGGAGATATTCTTCAAGCCGCTGGAAAAGGAAGATATCCAGCGTATAGTCCTTAATGCCCTGGAGCGGCTGCATTTTGAAATTGAAGATGACGCTCTGGCGGAAATAACCCGGTTTGCCTCCAATGGCCGGGAAGCGGTTAATATGGTGCAGCTTGCTGCTGGGATAGCACAGATGGATATGCAATCACGGATTACCAGGGCAATAGTGGAGAAAGTCCTGAATAATGGCCGTTTCTCTCCCCGCCCGGACATAAAACCCAAAGAACGGCCTACGGTGGGAGTGGTTTACGGATTAGCGGTTTATGGAGCAACGGCTGGTACTATTATTGAAGTAGAAGCTACCAGTATTCCCACGGCTGCAGGAAAGGGAACCTGGACCGTAACTGGAGTCATCGAAGAAGAACAGGTAGGTGGAGCAGGTCACAGCTATACCCGGAAAAGTATGGCCAAAGGTGCAGTAGAAAACGTGCTGACGGTGCTGCGCTCTTGCTATGGAATTAATACTCGCAACTATGACATTCATTTAAACTTCCCCGGCGGAATTCCTGTAGATGGGCCATCAGCAGGAATCAGCATGGCGACTGCCGTATACTCGTCCATTACCAATCAACCGGTGGATAATCTCCTGGCCATGACCGGGGAACTGTCAGTTCAGGGTATGGTTCGGCCGGTTGGAGGTATCTTAAGCAAAATTGACGCTGCCCGGCGAGCTGGTATCAAGCGTATTATTATTCCCGCCGATAATTGGATGGCCACCCTGGATAGCATAGACGATGTAGAAATTATAGCTGTGAGAAGCCTGGACGAAGTATTAAACCGGGCCTTGGTGGGTGAGGTGAAGAAGAAAACTGCCCATAACGGAAGATACCCGTGGCATGGGCCTAAGCACATGGGAGGCCTTATTGCGCCGGATAACGACATATAGTAGAATGGATTTGCTTGGAGGTGTTAGAAAAATGGAGAACCAGACCACCTACCGCGAGATTCCTATGCTGCCTCTTCGTGGGGTACTTGTTTTTCCGTACATGGTTATTCATCTGGATGTAGGAAGGAAAAAGTCTATTAATGCCATTGAAGAGGCCATGATGAATACAAAAGAGATATTTCTGGCCACTCAGAAAGAAGCTCAGACTGATGAACCGGAAGTAGATGATATATATACGGCCGGTACGGTAGCCGAGATACGCCAGATTTTAAAAATGCCCGGAGGTACTATGCGGGTACTGGTAGAAGGTTTGTACCGGGCGGAGATAAAGCAGTTTATATTTACCGATCCTCATATGCAGGTTCAGATCGAAGAATTTAAGGAAGACAAGGTGCAAAAAACCCCGGAACTGGATGCTCTCATGCGGGCATTGATTTCCGAGTTTGAACAGTATGTACGGCTGAGTAAGAAAATACCTCCGGAAACGGTAGTTTCCGTGGTGGCTATAGAAGAACCCGGTCGTTTGGCAGATGTTATCGCTTCCCATCTTTCCCTGCGTATTCAGGAAAAGCAAAGAGTTTTGGAAGCCAGGAACATAGCCGAACGCCTGGATATTTTATGCGAGTTGCTGGCCAAGGAAATGGAAGTCCTGGAACTGGAACGCAAGATAAATATCCGGGTACGCAAGCAAATGGAGAAAACCCAGAAGGAATACTACTTGCGTGAGCAGATGAAAGCCATTCAAAAGGAATTAGGAGACAAAGACGAGCGGGTGGCCGAAGTTGAGGAATTAAAAGAACGCATAAATAATGCCAAACTTCCTAAGGAAGCTTATGAAAAGGCTTATAAAGAATTAGAACGTTTGGAGAAAATGCCGCCCATGGTAGCTGAAGCGGTGGTAGTCCGCAACTACCTGGATTGGCTTTTGGCCTTGCCCTGGTCAGTAGAGACCAAAGATCGTCTGGATTTAAAAATGGCAGAAAAGATTCTTGACGAGGATCATTATGGACTGGAAAAACCCAAAGAGCGTATTCTAGAATACCTGGCTATCCGCAAACTGGCTAAAAAGATGAAAGGACCCATTCTGTGCCTGGTAGGGCCTCCCGGGGTGGGCAAAACTTCTTTGGGCAAGTCAGTGGCCCGCTCGCTGAATCGCAAATTTGTGCGCATGTCACTGGGGGGAATCCGTGATGAAGCAGAAATCAGAGGACACCGGCGTACTTATGTAGGTTCTATGCCAGGCCGTGTATTACAGTGCATAAAACAGGCCGGTTCACGAAATCCGGTATTCTTATTGGATGAAATAGATAAAATGACCATGGATTTTCGCGGAGATCCTGCTTCAGCATTGTTGGAGGTTTTGGATCCGGAACAGAATTCCACTTTTAGCGATCATTATTTGGAAACGGCTTTCGATCTTTCCAAGGTAATGTTCATAACTACAGCTAATTCTACTCATACCATACCCAAACCTCTCCTGGACCGTATGGAGGTAATCGAAATCAGCGGTTACACCGAGGAAGATAAGGTACACATAGCCATGGATCACTTGATTCCCAAGCAGATCAAGGAACACGGGTTACGTGAACACCATATCACCTTTTCCGAGGGAGCTGTCCGCAAAATTATCCGTGAGTACACCCGGGAAGCCGGGGTAAGAAGTTTGGAAAGAGAGATTGCCTCTGTGTGCCGCAAAGTTGCCCGCCAGGTGGTAGATGATCCCCGCACTATGGTGAGTGTTAATGCGGGCAACCTGGGCAAGTACCTGGGCATACCCCGTTATCGTTTTGGAGTAGCGGAAAAAGAACACCAGGTAGGTGTGGCTACCGGATTGGCATGGACTGAAGTAGGGGGAGATATTCTTTCCATAGAAGTGGCCCTGCTGAAAGGTAAAGGTAATTTGACTTTAACCGGTAAGCTGGGTGATGTTATGAAAGAATCGGCCCAGGCCGCCCTGACCTATGTACGTTCCCGGGCTGATGAACTGGGCATACCTGAGGACATCCGTGAAAATTATGATATCCATTTACATGTGCCGGAAGGCGCTATCCCCAAAGATGGCCCGTCCGCCGGGATTACGATAGCCACCGCCTTAGCTTCGGCTATGTCGGGAAAACTGGTCCGCAAGGATGTAGCCATGACCGGCGAGATAACGTTGCGTGGTCGGGTCCTGCCCATTGGCGGCTTGAAGGAAAAGGTTCTGGCTGCTCACCGGGCTGGTATCGATACAGTAATCATGCCTATTGACAACCAGAAGGATCTGGTAGATATACCAGCCAATGTCCGGCGTAAAATAAAATTTATCCCGGTTGCGCATATGGATGAGGTGCTGAAAGAAACCCTGATCAGCCAATAAGGCAGCTAATGCGGATGAGGAGATGAAGTACTTGGACTGGATTGATCTGCGCAGTGATACGGTTACCCAGCCTACTGACGAAATGCGTGAAGCTATGCGAGCGGCAGCGGTAGGTGATGATGTATATGGCGAGGATCCCACCATCCAGGAGTTGGAGAAAGCAGCCGCAGATTTATTAGGAAAAGAAGCTGCTCTATTTGTGCCCAGCGGTACTTTTGGCAACCAGTTAGCCCTGTTTACCCACTGCCCGCGGGGCAGTGAAGTTATTTTGGGTGAAGACTGTCACATTGTCCAGCATGAAGCAGGGGCTGCCTCAGTAATTGCCGGTGTTCAGCTAAGAACCATACCCAGCAATAAAGGAGTATTGGAAGCTGAGAGTATAGCCGAGCGTATTCGCCCGGTGGGTGACATTCATTATCCGGAGACAAGCCTTATCTGTCTGGAAAATGCCCATTCCAATGGCCGGGTTGTACCCCTGGAAGAGATGAAGAAGGTATACGAACTGGCTCAGCTGCATCGTATACCGGTTCATCTGGACGGGGCCCGCATTTTTAATGCTGCAGCTTATTTGGGAGTAGAAGCCCGGGAAATAGCGGCTTATGCAGATTCGGTTATGATAGCCCTGTCCAAGGGACTCTGCGCCCCTGTTGGGTCACTGGTATTAGGGAAGGCCGACTGGATAAATGCTGCTCGAAAAAAACGCAAGCTTATGGGCGGGGGATTAAGACAGGCCGGCTTTTTAGCAGCCGCCGGACTGATTGCCCTGCAGACCATGCGCCTGAGACTGCCCGAAGATCATGAAAATGCCCTGCTGTTGGCGGATGAACTGGCTGAAATACCCGGCGTAGAGGTCAAAAGAGATGATGTACATATTAATATGGTGTTTTTCAGTCTGGATAGAGAGGGAGACCCTCTCAGCAAGCCCCTGCTGGACAGGGGAATAAAGATCAATGCTCCTGAGCAGGGAATGTACCGAATGGTGACCCATTACTGGATAAGCCGCGAGGATATACTGAAAACCGCTGCTGCGGTAAGCGAGATATTAGCTTAGTATTTGCTTTGAAAATACTCCTCCTCTATGTCGATTTATGCTAACCACGGCTTGGCAGGGGTGTGAGCCGGGTACAGAGTATTAACCGGCTCGCTCCAAGACTCCTCGCCTGCAACACATCGGCTTACAATTATATGAACTACTTTATTGTCATCGCGAGGCACGAAGTGCCGTGGCGATCTCCTTAAACATAATCTGCCGTCCTCGTTTGAGATTGCTTCGTCGCTATGCTCCTCGCAGTGACATTATAGCCGTCTTTTTTATATGCTAAAGTTATTTTCACAGCCAATTGTCACCAGTAGAATAGGTCACGATGAATGAAAACATCGCTGCACGGCTTAACCTGGAGTATTAGCCGGGCGAGTGACTTACGACGAGCCGTTGCAATACACGTCAAAACTGAGGGCTGCGAAACAGAGCGAGAAACAGGATGTTTCGAGCAGCGAGGACTGAGTGCATGGAGGCCGAATTCCGAGCGGTCCGCTTCGCACCTGGCGAAGATTCCTTGGGGGTAAGTATGAAGATAAAACAAGCTGAATTTGTAGGTGTTTTTGTGGATATGGACCAGCTTCCTGCTGATCAGCTGCCGGAAGTAGCGATTGTGGGGCGCTCCAATGTAGGCAAATCCTCCCTAATCAACCGTTTAGCCAACCGCAAAAACCTGGCCAAGTCCAGTTCAACTCCTGGTAAAACCCGAACCATCAATTACTATCGTTTTAATCAATCCTGGTACCTGGTGGATTTACCCGGCTATGGTTTCGCCAAAGTATCCCAAAGTGAAAGAGCCCGCTGGGGAAAAATGATAGAAAAATATTTGACCAGCCGGAGTTCACTGCGGGGCGTAATCCTGCTGGTAGATATTCGCCACTCTCCTTCCAAAGAGGACCGGCTCATGAAAGATTGGCTGGAACATCACCAGATTCCCTATATGGTTGTGGCTACCAAGTCCGACAAGCTGTCTCGCTCGGCCCGGCTAAAAAACCTGGCCATGATTCGCAAAGAGCTGCAGCTTCCCATTGAGCAGCAGCCCCTGGGTATCTCTTCGGCCAGCGGTGAGGGAATGGAAGAACTTCTGCAGTCCCTGGAAGAAATTACGGATTCCCTACCGATTCCACCCGAGCTTTCATAAAATTGATAAACTCTTGCTGATCTTGGGATTGAACCGAAGCTGAGAATTCACCGAGCATATCAAGCAAACGCTCCCGGCCTTCTTTTTCCTCCAGCAGCTGGCGGGGAGTTTTTCCCTCTAATTCGCGATGGGCAGTATCCAGCCAGATTTCCGCCTGCTGGTCCTTCATAATGGCCAGCCAAATGGATGCTTTATCCGCCGGCGGAAAAGAACGCTGCATGGTACTGTGAACCAGGTCCATTTTTACCTGGGGCAGCAAAGCTGTCATCTGTTCCTGCAGAAAGGCTACATCATCCAGTACGTCGGCTGCAGCAGCGACAAAATCAGGGCCCACCGCTATTCTTACATATCCGTAATGCTCCCGGCGCGGCACGAACCAGGCAATATCCTCAGTACAATGGGCCAATTCAAACTGCTCCAGCTGGGCTAACCGGTTTTGCACATCCCGGGCGGTGCCTTCATCCACCCCGGCGCTGCGCATATCGCGCAGACTGAACAGTTTTTTCTTATGGGCATGATCGAACAGACCATAGTTAACTTCGGCGGGCAGTCCTGCCGGGTAAAGCCCTAACTGCTGGCAGTATTCATAATGAGCTTTCAAGAATTCTGCTTGCTGGCCATCATTATCTTCACTTAATAAAACCATTCCCGAAAACAGGTATCCCTGTTCTATCCTGACCAATCGCCCCAGGATAAGAACCGGGTGATCTGCAGACCCCTGCCAGGGTTCTTTTAATAACACTTCCTGGTTCTCGCCGGTGAACAGGTCGCGAACCTGCAGCATCATGTCCTGGGATTCCACAACTTGATATATGGAAAGCGAAGAATCACACAGGTTTTGCAGGCACTCCCGCAGTGGCCCTTCCATAAAGGCAGTGTTTTCCTGCAGGTATAGTTCGGCGTAAGAAGGGTTATCAGGAGAAACCCGGTCAAACCAAAGCCAGTCAGAGTACAGTGATTCATGTTCTGGAGGCAGGGTGTGATTGACCGTATAATACAGGAAAGACTGCAGGTTGTCGCGGCGCAGCCTTTTCATAGAACTGGCAAAATAACGGTCCAATTTCAGCTTAACTTCTGTTAGGAGTTCATTGTATCTTGCAAAGGGATCTAAAGAAGCGTTGCGAATGTCCCCTACTAACCCGCAGCATTTCTTATATTTTTTACCGCTGCCGCAGGGACAGGGGTCATTGCGCCCGACTTTCCAACTCATGTTTACCCTCCTTGACTATTCACATAGTAACTGGCTGCTGCTCAGAGAAGAATCGTTTACGGTACCAGAAGGGAAGATCCTCCAACCGCGCCTCCCTAAAGATGCCGCTCTTATTTTGGACTTTTCAGCGGTATATTGTATTTAGCGGCTTTGCGGACAATGGTGGGCTGGCTCACCCCCAATTCCTGTGCTGCTCTGCGGGTGGTCCCCAGGGTTTCCAGAGAATTCTGGATCAGGTATTTTTCCAGCTGTTCTACTGCGTCTTGCAGCTTAAAACCGATAAAATGTTCATAATTAATGGCTTCATAATCGGTGCGGTCAAAATCATGCAGATTGATATGCCGGATCACATTTCCCGGTGAGGTGACCAGTACTCTCTCAATTAAGTTCTCCAGTTCCCGGATGTTGCCAGGCCAGTCGTAATTCATCAAAACCTTTATTTGCCGCTCATCAATACGTTTCTTAAAATTATACTTGGCGTTGAATTTCTTGACAAAATGATCTACCAGGAAAGGAATTTCCACCTTGCGATCCCTCAGGGGCGGGACTGTGACCGGAATAACATTCAGCCGAAAATACAGATCCCGGCGAAATTCTTTGTTCCGCACCATTTCCTGCAGGTTGCGATTGGTGGCAGCAATCAAGCGGACATCTATTTTGATGGGCTTGGTACCCCCCACCCGGGTAATCTCTTTGTCCTGAATGGCCCGGAGCAATTTGGCTTGAGTACTTAAGGGCATTTCCCCAATTTCGTCCAGCAGCAGGGTGCCGCCGTTTGCTGCTTCAAACAACCCTGGTTTACCTTCTTTGCTGGCACCGGTGAAGGCACCCGGTTCGTAGCCGAAAAGCTCTGATTCAAACAGGTTTTCCGGAATAGCCGCACAGTTTACTTTAATCATTGGTTTGTCCCTGCGCTTGCTGTTCGAGTGAATTATTTGGGCAGCGAATTCTTTGCCCACACCCGATTCACCCTTGATCAACACCGTGGCATCAACCTGTCCCAATCTTACACAGAGATCAGCCAGATCCCTGGATTCTTTCGAACGAATGACATACTGATCGGCCAGGTTATAGCGATTCAGCTCTTCCTGGTAGTGATGGCTCAGGGTCTGAGCTTGGGCCAGTTGTCGTCTTAGGTCATTGAGCTCTGATATGTCGCGCACATTGATGACAATTCTGAACAAATTGTCTTGTTCATCAAAAACGGGGTTGGCTGTAATAATAACGGTGTTGCCTGGTTTTGATTCCTGGGAGAAGGTCACGGGTTCACGTTTTTCCAGCACCAGTTGCAGGACATCCTGACTGTACACTCCTGCTTCTACCAATTCTGCTATGGTTTTTCCCATCAAGTCGGAGAACGGTATCGAGGTGATACGCTCAAAAGCTTTATTGATCCGCAGGGTTTTTCCGTGATTATCAGTTATGTGAAAACCGTCGAAGGAGGAATCTATGATGACAGAAAGCTCTTCTTTCATCTGCTTGGTGTAGCTGAGTTCTTCCGAAATCATCTCAAGCTCGGAAATATCCTGGATAACCTCTACTGCTCCAATAATTTGTTTATTGCCCACCACCGGGGTGAGGTTGGAAATAAATCCTTTCTTGTTGTAAACCACCTTTTGTCCTAAACGATTTTGTCCACTGGCTAAAATCTCCGGCAATTTGCTTTGGGGTAAAACCTGACTGATCTTCTTACCTGCCACATCTTCCCTTTTGATACCCAGAATGCTTTCAGCAGCCTGGTTGACCAGGCTTATTTCTCCTGCCTCATTTACAGTTAAGATGCCATTATGTGTTGAATTGATTACCGCGTTTAGTTCCATATGCAGCGTGATTAGAGAACTGAAATAAGCTCTGATGGTGTCTGACAGGGTTACCATCCCGACAACTTTTTTATTGCTCAAAACGGGCAGGTTGCCGACATTGATAGTAATCAAATTTGACACATCTTCTTCAGGATCAATGGATTCTACTCCGCTGATCATAATTTGGCTAATCGGCTGCTGGAGGTCGGTACCGTTTAATATCTCACGCAAAACCAGAGTTTTGGTAACCAATCCCTCGAGATTACCTGCTTCATCCACAATAGGGACCGCGTCAATGCTATCGCTGACCATAATCTCCACAGCCGACTTTATGCTGTCTTTGGCTGTCAGCAGTTCCGGGTAGCAGCGCATGAAATCTTTTACTTTCAGGGAAGATTTGATCTTCAGGTCCCTTCCCAGATGAGACAGGTATTCAGCAACAGTAAGCCACTTATCCAACTCCAAATCCATATTTAGACCCCCCCGAAAAAATGCCGTTAAGCATTGGTCCTAATCCATATGATACCAAAATGTATCAAAA
The DNA here is from genome assembly GCA_029550685.1 of Bacillota bacterium. Lineage (GTDB taxonomy): Bacteria > Bacillota > Syntrophomonadia > Syntrophomonadales > Syntrophomonadaceae > DTU018. The sequence continues at coordinate 28,561 of JAKPGY010000093.1, read as the reverse complement.
GTGGATACCGGAACTAAGATAATATGTTGCTTATCAATAACCGTAAAAAGAAAGGAGCCTGGTATAAGGAGCATCATTTCCGACCAGTGATGCACACCTGTATCAAATAATTTCAATAACCCAGAAAATGGGATATTTTGTTTCTCTTAAGAACTGTTGCCTTTATAGCTTTTATTAAATCATTTATGATGCATTAATGTATCAAATTAAAAATAAAATTTGGGATACGCAGTTAAAATCTTCCTGGTTTAAAGCCTCCAAAAATCCCGATTTTTAGGCCGATGCTATTTGGCATGAATTTTGCGTAAACAGGATTGATAATAACAAATGTTAACGCGACCAGAGAGTATTTATCAAGGAGGGTGTTTTATGGCTGCAAAACCGTGGTTAAAAGCCTTTGAGGAAGAAGTTGCCCGGCTGAGGCCTCTATGGGAAGCAAATTACGACGACCATATAGAGTTATCACCCAAATACCCTACTGAGCCCCCGAAATGGTGGTTTAATAAGTGGGCAGCAGAGTATCCTGATAAACCTTATGTGATGCAGGGTGAAACGGTGATAACCTATGGAGTAGCCAATGATATAGCCCGCCGTCTTGCCAATGCTCTCACTAGTCTGGGGGTAAAAAAGGGTGACCGGGTAGCTATCATATCCCCGAACCTTCCCCAATACGTATTATCAATTCAAGCCCTACTTAAAATCGGTGCCATTGAGGTACCCACCAATCCGCTTTATACAGTTCGGGAGATATCAGTACAGATCAAGGATAGCGGTGCTGAAACGGTAATTGTCATGGCCATGTTCGCCGAAAAAGCTATCCAAGTCATGAAAGAACCGGATTCGCCGGTGAAACGGGTCATTGTCTGTCAAGTACCCACCATGCCTATTGAAGTAGAGAAAGGCAGTTCCATATATGATTTTAATGAAATAATAGCAGCAGCTGACAACACTGAGCCGGAAGTGGAACTGACCCCGGATGACATTGTCCGCTTGCAGTACACTGGAGGGACCACCGGTGTTCCCAAAGGTTGTATCCTAACCAATCATAATGTGATATCCAAAGCAGTTCGCATAGGACAGTGGGTCACCAATAATTACACTACTATGGAAGCCGGAGATATAAGGGCCTTGTCCATCATTCCCATAAGTCATATTTTTGGTTATATGGCTGCTGTAGGATTCAATTTCATCTGCGGCGGTAGTTTGGTTACTGTTCCGGTGCCTGACCCGGATGCCATAATGGATGCTATTGAAAAATACCAGCCGGCTACTCTGCCGGCCGTTCCCGCCTTGCTCATCATGCTGCTCAACCACCCCCGTTTTCCGAACACGGATTTTTCCTGCTTTAGAGGCGGGGTATTCAGCGGCGGGTCGCCTTTGCCGGAAGAAATTCTGCGTAGATTTGAAGAAATAGGTAAATGCCGTATTGTGGAAGGATATGGTATGTCGGAAAGCTGTCAGCAGATAACTTCCAATTCTGGCCATCATACCCGCAAAATTGGTAGTGTGGGAGTGCCCTGGGTAGACACCGATGTATTAATTGTTGACAGTGAGAATGGGGTGGATATAATGCCCATCGGTGAACCTGGAGAAATCATCTTCCGCGGACCCCAGATGATGCGTGGATATTGGAATAACCCGGAGGAAACTGCTATGGCCCTGAGAGATGGATGGCTTTATACCGGGGATATCGGCTATATGGACGAAGACGGATTCTTTTATATTGTGGATCGCAAGAAAGACATTATAATCAGCAGCGGTTACAATGTCTACCCCCGGGAAATTGACGAAGTATGCTACGCAATGCCGGAAGTTCAGGATGCCTGTACTATTGGTGTTCCTCATCCCAAGCGGGGGGAAGTGGCCAAGACATTTATTGTTCTAAAACCAGGGGCCAAACTTACGAAAGAAGAAGTTATTGCCCGTTGCCGGGAAAAATTAGCTCCTTATAAAGTGCCAACTGAAATTGAATTCATAGATGATTTGCCTCGTACACCGGTTGGCAAACCTGATCGTAAAAGCTTGAAAGCCATGTTCGCCGGGCAGCAGAGTTGAGCCTAGAGAGATATTCTACAGGAGGGTACTTAATTAATGTCATATGACTATATTTCCCTTAATACTCGTGAGAAGATAGCGATTATATCGCTGCAGAGGCCGGAAGCGTTGAATGCCCTAAATCACCAGATGATAAAAGAACTGGAGCAGGCATTTATAGAACTGGAAGCAGATGAAAGTGTCAGGGTGGTTATAATCACCGGAGAAAAAAACTTTGCAGCCGGTGCGGATATCAATGACATGCTGGAATTCAATCCGGAACAAGCCCGGACCTTTTCCTTCCGTCATTGTTTTGCGCGGATCGAGGCTTTTCCCAAGCCAGTAGTGGCAGCCATCTCCGGTTTTGCTCTGGGTGGAGGAATGGAACTGGCCCTGGTATGTGATTGGCGGATTGCCGATAAAACTGCTCGTTTAGGCCTGCCGGAAATCAATCTGGGGATTTTCCCCGGAGCAGGAGGAACCCTGCGTTTGCCACGGCTGATAGGAGCGGCCCGGGCCAAGGAAATGATTTTCAGCGGGAGGCCCATTAATGCTGAAAAGGCATTAGAGTACGGGTTAATCAATCAACTGGCTGATGATGCCTTAGCAGAAGCAATCCAAACCGCGGAAATGCTGGCCAGCAAGCCGCCTATAGCTTTGAAACTTGCCAAGCAGTGTATCAACCAGGCCTTTGATGTTGACGGCATAAAAGCAATCGAGTTTGAATCGATTGCCTGGGCCAGCTGTTTTGCCACCCAGGATCAACGTGAGGGAATGAAGGCTTTTATGGAAAAGAGAAAGCCTGAATTTACAGGAGTTTAACAAGGAGAGGAGCAGGAAATATGCAAGAAGTTGTTATAGTAGCGGCTGCCCGGACAGCAGTTGGGGATTTTCAGGGCTCGCTGGCCAGCCTCAAAGGCCATGAACTGGGCGCATTAGCTCTGAAGGGAACTATCGAAAAGTTCGGCATCGACCCAAACCAGATTGAAGAGGTCATCGGCGGCCAATGCAACCAATATGGCTCACCCGGTAACTCGGCGCGTTGGGTCACATTAAAAGCCGGCCTCCCGGTTGAAACCGTTTCTACTACGGTTCACCAGCAGTGCCCTTCTTCCATGCGGGCGGCTGATATTCTGGCCCAGGAAATTATGGTAGGCAGGATTGAAGCAGCAGCTGCGGTAGGATATGAAAGCATGAGCAATGCTCCCTACCTGCTGTTTGGCGCCCGGAAAGGTTACCGTCTCAATGATGGTGAAGTCGTTCAGGACAGCCTGATGTTGGGAGGGCTGATCTGTGCCTTTGAAGGCTATCATATGGGAGTCACGGCCGAAAATATTGCCGAACTGTACAATATAACCCGTGAACAGCAGGATGAATATGCTTTGCTCAGTCACCAGCGCGCCTGCCAGGCTATGGCCGACGGACTATTTACGAATGAAATAATCCCCGTAGAAATTAAAACCAGGAAAGGGACTCAGATAGTTGATACTGATGAACACCCTAATCCCGAGGCCAGCATGGAAATGGCTGCCAAGCTCAAACCGGTCTTCAAGAAAGACGGTACGGTGACAGCATTCAATGCTTCCAGCCTCAACGATGGCGCAGCTGCTCTGATCCTGATGTCGGCAGATAAAGCTAAAAAGTTGGGCTTAAAACCACTGGCCCGGGTAGTTGCTTCTGCATCTGCGGCAGTGGAGCCCAGGATTATGGGGATGGGCCCGGTGCCAGCTACCCTGAAGGCTTTGAAATATGCCGGAATGACTTTGAATGATATTGATTACTGGGAACTCAATGAAGCTTTTGCAGCCCAGGCTTTAGCTTGTATGCAGGAGCTGAATATTCCTGTGGAGCGCTGCAATGCGGTCGGATCGGGAATTTCTTTAGGCCATCCGGTGGGTATGACCGGCGCCCGCATTATTCTGGCAGCTATCAATGAACTTAAAAGACGGGGCGGGCGTTTTGCCTGCTCAACCATGTGCGCCAGCGGCGGGCCGGCTTGCGCCTTTATCATTGAAAACATAAACTAATCACCGAGGTCTTGGGGGGGTATAAAAAACATGGCAAGCAGTTTTGTTTATTCAAATCGTGACTTGAAGTTCATCATCGGAGAATGGCTGGATACTAATACAATCTTTAGTTTTGATAAATTTCGAGATTACTACAGTCATGACGATATTGATATCGTATTGGATCAGGCCTTGAAAATTGTTGCAGAACAAGTGGCTCCGACCAATAAAGATGGAGACACCATCCAGGCTCGTTTTGATAATGGAGCGGTAACCGTACCGCCTTCTTTTCATCCCGTTTACCGGTTTTTAAACCAGGAAGGCTGGGGAATATCAAATTTGCTGGAGGACGGTGAGGGCGCCTTGCCGCAGGTTCTGTACTCCGGCATCATCGAAATGATTACGGCAGGAAATCCGGCCTTTATTCCTTATCTAAACCTGTCCGGGGGCGTTCTGGACCTAATCCAGTCTTTCGGCAGGGAGTGGGACAAAGAAACCTTTTTGCCCCGGTTGTGTTCAGGTGAATGGAGCGGAACCATGTGCTTGACCGAAGCCGGCGGGGGGTCTGATGTAGGCGATATCCTGACCCGGGCTTATCCCACCGGCGAACCGGGTATTTACAAAATCAAAGGGTCAAAAATATTTATCACTGCGGGAGATCATGATATCTGTTCCAATATTATTCACATGGTTTTGGCACGAATAGAAGGGGCAGTGCCAGGCACCAAGGGACTGTCGCTGTTTATCGTGCCTAAGATATGGGTGAATCCTGACGGCAGTCTGGGAGAAAACAATGATGTGATCACCGTAGGAATCGAACATAAAATGGGCATCAAAGGCTCTGCAACCGCTGCCCTCAACTTTGGCGAGTATGACAACTGCCGGGGGATACTGGTGGGAAATCCGCCTGTAGACGGAAAGGGCGAAGGGATAGCGCAGATGTTCCAGATGATGAATGGAGCCCGTATGGACACTGGCATGGCAGGCTACACCCTGGCGGCCATGGCTTATTTCAATGCGGCTGAATATGCCCGGAACCGGGTGCAGGGGAGGCCATATAACGATCCTAATGGCAGCCGGGTGCCGATCATAAAACATGCAGATATAAGGCGAATCCTGCTGAACCTCAAAGCCTGTACCGAGGGGATGCGGGCTATGGCATTTAAGACCTACTATTATTTCGATATAAGCCGCCACAGCCCCCGGGAAGAAGAGCGCCAGAGGGCCCGGGATCGTATCGAGGTCATGACCCCGCTGGTAAAAGCTTATTGTTCTGATATGGTATGGCCTTTGGTGGGGGATGCCATCCAGCTTTATGGCGGGTATGGCTTTTCTGAAGAGTATCCCCTGGCTCAGATTGCCCGGGATTGTAAAATCTATTCTTTGTGGGAAGGTACCAATTATATTCAATCCATGGATTTGGTAGGCAGAAAGTGGAATCTTAAGCAGGGCCAGGTTTTTATGGATTGGCTGCAGGATATCGAAACGATTATTCAAACTATCGCCGCCAGGGATGAATTTACTGCTGAAAGTGCCATCATGGAGCAAGGTCTGGCTTCCTACAAACGCATCAAATCTATGATGGATGAATTCAGACAGCAGGGCCGGGGAGAGATGCTCCCGCTCTATGCTACCCGCATATTACATGCCACCTCCCAGCTGTGCTGCGGAGCTTTGCTGCTGGACCAGGCAGTGCTGGCCTCGGATAAGATTCGGGAGCTGGGCAGGGAACACTGGGATCTGGCCTTTTACCAGGGCAAAATAGATGCCGCCCGTTTCTATATTAGAAACCATGTGCCGGCTATTATGAGCCTGGAAGCCATTCTGCAATACCAGGATGATACTGCCCTAACCATCATGGAAGAAGCCCTGGGCAGATAAAGAAACTGGGGATGGCCCTGTTTTGTCACCTTTTGGGGTGAGGACGGACAGGGCTTATTTTTCCCCAATTCTCAGCTTATGTTATTCTCTGCAGCTATTCACACAAGAACTGGCTGTTAGTAAACAGCTCGGGCGAACCGCCGGTATGCCAGAAGACCACGTTCTGCTCCCGGGTATAACGACCCTGGCGGATTAAGTCCAGCATTCCCACCATAGCCTTGCCGGTATAGACCGGATCCAGAAATATACCTTCAGTGCGGGCCGGCAGTCTAATGACCTCACCTACTTCCGGATAAAGCCGGGTATAACCTTCGCCGATATAGCTGTCTTCTATATGCAGTTCTGAGGGTGAGGAAGGCGGTAATTCCAGCATAGTTTCAGCTTGATGCAGCACCTCAGTTATCTGGTCGCTGCACCAGATTTGCTCTCCGCCTACACTGATGCCTATCACCTGGGCAGGATGCTGCAGGGCCTTTTTACCCAGCACCAGACCGGCATGAGTTGTACCGGTACCCTATGGCATCAAAAACAGCATCAATCTGAAAATCCGCCTGCTCAATTAGTTCTTGAAATCCATCCTTGTAAGCCAAAGCTCCCCAGACATTATGACCGCCGGCAGGGATATAATAAGGATTTTTGCCCTGTTCACGGTATTCGCTTATTAAACTGGCTACGGTCTCGTCTACCATGCGGTTGGGAACACAGACCGTTTTGGCTCCCAGCAGGTCATCCAGCAGGTAATTCCCTGCTTGCTTTCTGGAGGACGACCGATTAGAACCAGGTGACATTCCAGACCCAGCACAGCGGCAGCAGCAGCGGTTTGACGGGCGTGGTTGGAAGTCACTGCCCCTACGGTGATTAAAACATCGGCATTCTTCTGGAGTGCATCAGCTAAAATGTATTCCAGTTTACGCACCTTGTTCCCGCCCAGAGCCAGACCAGTGCAGTCATCTCTTTTTATCCATATGCGGGGTCCTCCCATATGAGCGGAGAGGTTTTTTAATTCGTGCAGAGGGGTAGGGAAAAAACCCAGAGGTATTCGTGACATGGCAGGCGTCATATTGCACATTCCTTTCCAGTAATTGTCATCTGTAAAACAAGCTGTTATGAATGAAAACATCGTTGCACTGCTTAAGCAAGAGTATTAGCCGGGCGAGTGACGTACGACGAGCCGTTGCCACCCACGGCGAAACTGAGGGCTGCGAAGCGGAGCGAGAAACAGGACGTTTCGAGCAGCGAGGACTGAGTGCATGGATGCCGAATTCCAAGCGGTCCGCTTCGCACCGAAGTAAGCCGATGCGTTGCAGGCGAGTAGTCCCGGAGCAAGCCGGCTAATACTCCTGCATCCCGGCTAACAGTACTGCTAAGCCGTGATCAGCGCAGATGGACATAGAGATCGCCACGCGCTACGCGCTCGCGATGACAGTATAGCTGTCTTTTGCATTTACGCGAGGACAGTTTTCACAGCAATTACTAAAACTAGATTAACATAAGCAAGGCCTATCAGTAAGGGTTTGGATATTCTATTTGAGAGAATATGCTTATTTGTCAATAGTCTTTTGCTGAATAAACTTGCTGGAGCATTGACTATTAAGTAAAATTGAGATTGTATAATCAGCAAATATTGGTTCACAGGATATTACCAGGCAGGTATTTTGCCTATTGCTTAAATAATTTAGAGGGTTTTACCCGATAAGGAGGCCAATTTCCATGTCCACAGCTCACCAACTACCGCCTGTGTATGAACCTGGTCAGGTGGAACACAAGTGGTACAAGTTCTGGAAGGACCGCAATTACTTTGCTCCCAATGAAAATACTGATAAGCCGATGTTTTCCATTGTAATGCCACCGCCCAATGTTACTGGTTCACTGCATCTGGGACATGCTCTAGATAATACCCTGCAGGATATTCTGACCCGTTGGAGACGCATGCAGGGTTACAATGTTTTATGGCTTCCCGGAACTGACCATGCTGGTATAGCCACCCAGGCCAAAGTGGAAGAAGCTTTGTCCCGAGAGGGATTAAGCCGATATGACCTGGGACGGGAAAAGTTTGTAGAACGAGTCTGGGAATGGAAGCATTTGTACGGGAGTCGGATTACTGAACAATTGAGCCTGCTGGGGTCTTCCTGCGACTGGAGCCGGGAAAGGTTTACCATGGATGAAGGTTGCTCCAGAGCTGTACGTGAAGTATTCGTTAACCTGTATAATAAGGGACTGATATACCAGGGTGATTACATAATCAACTGGTGCCCCAAATGTAAAACGGCCATTTCTGATATTGAAGTAGAACATGAGGATACGTCAGGCAAGCTGTGGTATATTCGCTATCCTATCGAGAATGCCGATGATTACCTGGTAGTAGCCACTACACGCCCAGAGACCATGCTGGGAGATACGGGAGTGGCAGTACACCCTGAGGACGAAAGATATCGCCATTTGATAGGCCGCAATGTGATTCTTCCCCTGATGAACCGGCCTATACCTGTGTTTGCTGATGAGTATGTTGATAAAGAGTTTGGTACCGGTGCCGTTAAGGTTACTCCTGCCCATGATCCTAATGACTTTGAAATGGGACTGCGCCATAACCTGGCGCAAATCAAGGTAATGAGCGACACGGGTATAATGAACGAAAATGCCGGATCTTATCAGGGCTTAGACCGTTTTGAGTGCCGGAAACGTGTGGTAGATGATTTGGAAGATTTAGGTTTGCTGGTTAAGGTGGAAGAACACCAGCATGCCGTAGGTCACTGCCAGCGCTGCGATACGATTATTGAACCTATGATTTCCAAGCAGTGGTTTGTTCGCATGAAACCTCTGGCTGAGCCGGCTATTCGCCGGGTGAAGGAAGGGGATATCCGCTTTGTGCCGGAGCGTTTCACCAAAATATATTTAAACTGGATGGAAAATATTCGCGATTGGTGTATTTCCCGCCAGTTATGGTGGGGACATCGCATACCAGTATGGTACTGTGATGAGTGCGGTGAGGTGATTTGCAGCAAGACGGACCCGGATCACTGTCCCAGCTGTAATTCTGATAAACTGCGCCAGGATGAGGATGTTCTGGACACCTGGTTCAGCAGTGCCCTGTGGCCTTTCTCCACAATGGGATGGCCAGATAATACTCGTGATCTGCAAACCTTTTATCCAACCAGTGTTTTAGTGACCGGCCGGGACATTATTTTCTTCTGGGTGGCCCGCATGATATTTTCCGGTCTGGAGCATACCGGTCAAGTTCCTTTTTATGATATAAACATTCATGGGTTAATACTGGATGCCCAGGGCCGTAAAATGAGTAAATCACTGGGCAATGGCATTGATCCCATTGAAGTAATAGAAAAGTATGGGGCTGATACCCTACGTTTTGCTCTGATCACCGGTGTGACACCCGGTAATGATGTGCGTTTCCACTGGGAAAAGGTGGAGAACACCCGCAACTTTGCCAACAAGATATGGAATGCGGCCCGGTTTGTGCTGATGAATATGGAAGGCTACAAACCTCAGACGGTAGCTGAACAGGACTTGACTCTAGCTGACCGCTGGATCATCTCTCGTCTGGGTATTACTGCCGAAGAAGTCACCCAGCTGCTGGAAAAATATGACTTGGGTGAAGCGGCTAAGACCCTGTACGAGTTTATCTGGGATGAATTCTGTGACTGGTACATTGAACTGGTCAAATTGCGTTTAGGGCAAAACGCTGATCCTGGAGCCCGCCAGATTGCTCAAAATGTCCTGCTCCAGGTACTGATTGATATACTACGCCTCCTGCATCCTTTTATGCCTTTTATTACAGAGGAAATATACCAGAACCTGCCTCGTCATAACGAAACCATAATGCTTGATCCCTGGCCGGCTAAAGATGAAGTTTGGTCCCAGGCTATGGAAGATATGCAGCAGTTGATGAGTGTTATCCGCAGTCTGCGCAATATCCGGGCCGAGTTTAACATAGCGCCCGGCACCCGCATAAACACCATTTTGCTGGTACGGGATACGGCCAAGATACCTTTGGTTGAGGATAATAGGGAATATATCCGAAAGCTGGCGCAGGTGGAACAGATTAAGGTAGTCAATACGCTGGATACCAAACCGTCACAAGCGGTCTCAGCTTTGACCGCCTGGTGTGAGATTTATGTACCGTTGGAAGGCGTTATCGATATAGAACGGGAAATTTTGAGACTGGAAAAAGAACTGAAAACAGCAGAAACCGACCTACAGAAAGCCGAGTCCAAATTGGGCAATGCCACTTTTTTGACCCGGGCTCCGGAGGAGGTTATTGCCAAGGAAAAAGCGAAAGCAGAGGAAGCGAGGGTTAAAAAGGAGGGTATTTTGCAACGGCTAGAGATTTTGAAACAGTCATAGAGGATAAACTGGCAAAGCTGGGGACTTTCGGCAGCCGGCCTGGTCTACAGAGAATACAGGCCTTGTTGAATGCTATGGGAAATCCCCAGCTGAAAATACCTTGTGTGCATGTGGCAGGTACTAATGGCAAGGGGTCAACTTCCCTGTTGATATCAGCCATTTTGGCATGTGCCGGTTACCGGGTGGGCCGCTTCACTTCTCCTCATCTCCATTCCTATTTCGAACGTATCACCATTAATGGACAGGAGATAGCAGGTTATGATTTTAATCACTACCTGGATGTTATTGATAACTGCATCGAAAAGATGCAGATCACAAGAGAAGAACACCCTACCGAATTTGAGGTCCTAACGGCAGTAGCCTATCAATACTTTGCTGATCAAAAAGTGGATATTGCGGTTATGGAAACCGGTCTAGGCGGGCGATACGATTCTACCAATGTCATTGAACCTCTCCTATCGGTAATAACCAGTATAGACTATGATCATACTGCAGTTCTGGGGAATACTTTAGAAGAGATAGCCTATAACAAGGCTGGTATTATAAAGAGACGTGTTCCCGTAGTGATCGGGCAGTTGCCTGAGCCTGCCCTGGAAGTGGTAGTAGGCTATGCCGCTGACATGCAGGCTCCCTTGTATAGTACATCCTTGAGTCAAGTTGTGCCCGGGGAGCTGCAAACCTTGACCGGACAGTCTGTAAATATCGTGGCTCCCACCCATAGTCTCGATGAGGTCTGGTTTTCGCTGCCGGGAGCCTTTCAACGCGAGAACCTGGCTTGTGCCTTAACCGCAGTATCTGTGCTTGAAGAGCAAGGGTGGAAAGTGAAGGACCAGCATATTTTAGATGCGCTTTTTAGTGCCTATATACCAGGAAGATTGGAAATGGTCAGCCGTCAACCCCTGGTTCTGGTAGATGCTGCTCACAATCCTCATGCCGCCCGGTCCATGTCCAGGTCATTACATGATCTGCTGCCCGACCGTAAGCGGGTGTTGGTCTGCGGAATGGTAAATGATAAAGATGCCTGGAATACCCTGAAGTATCTTGGAAAAAATACTTGCTATTGCGTAATTACCCGGCCTCAGGGGGAGCGTGGTTCCAATTGGTTCAGGGTTTATGAATACTGGGAAGAGTTGTTCCCGGATATTCCGGTTCAGGCCACGGAAAACATTGTAGAGGCAGTTGAACAGGGGATCAGTAACCTGCGGAGCAACCAGTATATGCTGGTTACTGGTTCATTCTATGTGCTGGACCAGGCCCGGAGGTATTTTACCGGTGATTAATAGTTTATTAACAAATTGTTAACAACGGGACAAAGTGGTTATTTGCTATAATTAATGCAGATTACAGAAGATTTAAACTAAGGAGGTATTCAGGTGAGTTTTCGCTTGAAGCCACGGGATGAAAAATTCTTTACCTATTTCAACCAATTATCGGAGTATATTTTGGAAGCAGCTGAAATTCTAAAGCGGTTTTTTGAACATCCCCAGGATCCTTCCGAAACCTTGGATATGATTAAGGAAGTTGAAGAACGCGGTGATCAAGTTTTAGCTGTGGTAATGAATCATATCAATGACTCTTTTGTTACTCCTTTTGACCGCGAGGATATATTATTATTAGCCCGTGAACTGAACAATGTACTGGACCATATACAAGGGACTATGGAAAAAGTCATCATTTATAAAACGGGTCGACCTAAAGACGTCAACGTACTTAAGATGGTGTATGTTCTGCAGGCTGCTGCTGAGGAGATAAAAGTTGCCGTTGATCTGCTGCCGGACATCCGCAATAAACATAGAGAAATCATTGAATCATGTGAAACAATTCGCGCCTATGAACATGAAGGGGATTACCTGTATAGAGCAGGAATTGCCCTTCTTTTTGAGAATACCGAAAATGTGGTTGAGATAATAAAGTGGAAAGAGATCTACGAACACTTGGAGACAACCCTGGATTATTGCGAAAATGTAAGTAACCTTTTAAAGGGAGTCGCTGTAAAATATGTTTAGTTTGGGTCTAGTCGTGCTAGTGGTCATATTAGCCCTTGCTTTTGACTATATCAACGGTTTTCATGATACTGCCAACGCCATCGCCACCTCGGTTTCTACAAAAGCCTTATCCCCACGTAATGCCATCATGGTTGCTGCAACCCTGAATTTCCTCGGAGCTCTAAGCGGGACAGCTGTTGCCGCTACTATAGGAAAAAACATAATTGCCCCGGAACTGGTTACCCCCCTGGTAATTATGGCTGGCCTGATTGGCGCCATATTCTGGAACCTGTTTACCTGGTATTTTGGTATTCCCAGCAGTTCCTCTCATGCTTTAATCGGAGGATTGGTAGGGGCGGTAATAGCTGGATTCAGCTTCGGAGATGTGAATTGGCTGGGGTTTATGCAAATATTTGCCGGACTCATTATTTCTCCGGTGGTAGGGCTAGCTGCCGGAAGTCTGGTAATGACCCTCTTGTTCTGGCTCTTCAAAGGAGGATCACCTGCTCTAATTAATAATAAGTTTCGCAAGCTCCAGGTAGTGTCAGCCTGTATGGCATCCTTTGCCCATGGATCCAATGATGCTCAAAAGACCATGGGAATTATAACTATGGTTTTAGTTGGAGGAGGCTTTTTAAGTACTTTTACCGTCCCAATATGGGTAAAATTGGCCTGTGCCATGGCTATGGCTGCAGGAACTGCTATGGGTGGATGGAAAATCATTCGCACTATGGGAGGCAAGATTTTTCGTATTGAGCCGATTAATGGTTTTGCTGCTGATTTCACCGCTTCATCAGTTATCTATTGCGCCAGTCTTTTAGGTGTTCCCGTCAGCACTACTCATGTAGTTTCTTCATCTATCATGGGAGTAGGAGCCGCCAAGCGGTTACGTGGAGTTCGTTGGAATATCGCCCGCCAAATAGTTATTGCCTGGTTTGTCACCATACCTTCTTCAGCTATAGTAGCATTATTGTTTTACAAATTGATAAATATATTTATATAATAAGACAAGCTCTTTCCTAGGTTCTACAGCAAGGGCTTTTTTATTTCTGGATATAATTGCTAACTATTTCACAATAATGGTACAATTTTAAATAGAATTAAGGTAACAACCTGATTGAATTTCATTTAAGGAGTGGGGAGCTTGAAGGTCTATAAAATACCTGAAGCAACGGTAATGCGGCTCTCTGTTTATTCTCGTTTTTTACACCAGCTACTTGACGAAGGTGTCGCTACAGTTTCCTCCGGGGACATAGCCAAGGGCGTGGGAGTTAGTTCAGCCCAGGTGCGCAAGGATCTGGCTTATTTTGGAGAATTTGGTACCCGTGGGGTAGGCTATCGTGTCGACGAATTGTATGGACACCTGATGAAAATATTGGGCCTGGACCAAACCTGGAATATTGTTCTGGTAGGAGCAGGCAAACTGGGATCAGCCCTAGCCTTATATCAAGGGTTTGCTGAAAGAGGATTTCATATCAGCACCATCATAGATGTAGACCCAGCCCGGATTGGGACCAAGCTGGGCAACGTGTTGGTGGAACCCCTTGATGTACTGCAGGATCGGGTTAAAGAGAACAATATCCGGGTGGGGGTTGTTTCCGTACCGGCTTCAGCTGCGCAGGATGTTACAGACCGTTTGGTTCAAGCAGGCATTAAGGCTATCCTTAACTTCTCTCCCCGGGTCTTGAAAGTTCCCAGTTCGGTGATTCTGCGTAATGTGGACCTATCAGTTAACCTGGAGGTCTTAAGCTTCAATCTGGCCTTAAAGCGTTAACGGTTGTTAAACTCTAGTATTACTGGAAGCTCTCCTAGAGAGCTTTCTTCTTTTTTCCTTCCTTGTTTTAACCGTGGGGGAATGCTAAACTTGAAAAAAGCTAAGCCGGAGGATTTGTAGCAATGGCAGGATCACGTTCTCCTGGGTGGCCGGTTCTGGTGATCCTTTTAATCTTGGGAGGGATTGTCGGAGGATGGCTAGGTCAAGCCCTCACAAAGGCTTGGCCTTCGCTGGCAGTATTAGCTAATGCCCGAAGCCTTGGGATACCCAGCTTTACTCTGGACTTAGAGGTCTTCACCGTTTCTTTTGGCTTTATGCTTAATCTCAGTGGATTTACCTTGATAGGTTTTGTCCTAGCTTATTTAATCTATCGTAAAATGTAAGGTGGTTTGTAATTAAATTGAGGACCGAACCAGCCAAAAGACCTATTAATCATAATGAGCACCAGCAAATTATCCTGGCATCTTCTTCACCCCGGCGTTATGAAATATTGAGCCGGTTAGGACTGACTTTTACTGTTCATAGTGCTGATGTGGAGGAGTCAGTAGAGGATAACCTAAAGCCAGCTGAAGCAGTAAAAAACCTAGCCCTGAGAAAGGCGGCAGCGGTAGCTCCTAACTATGCCCAGGGTTTAATTATTGGAGCTGATACCATTGTGGTGGTGGACAATACTATACTGGGTAAACCTGCTGACAGTGAGGATGCTCTGGCTATGTTATTGACCCTGCAGGGAAGAGAGCATTCGGTTTATTCGGGTTATGCGGTTATGGATGCTGCCACCGGGCAAACTGCAGTAGATTATGAACATACTACCGTGATTTTTCGACCCATTGCCGAGGAGGAAGCCAAACATTATGTTGCCACCGGAGAACCGATAGGTAAGGCCGGTGCCTATGCCATTCAAGGTTTAGGAGCGGTTTTTGTAAAGGAGATCCATGGTGATTACTTTAATGTAGTAGGTCTGCCGCTGTTTAAATTAGCACAAACCCTTAAGGAATTTGGGCTGGATATCATCAATGCCTATCATAAAAAATAAAGGCGGTTCTAATTTGCAGGCAAGTTTTACTGCTATTCCTTCGTATTAATGAGGAGCAGCGAAATTGGTCGAATATAGCTACAGTTTGGGGGGAGGCAACCATAGGGGAATATCATATAGCTATCAAAATGCTGCCTGAGAATATGCGGCCTAGAGAAAAACTGCTGCGCTCTGGGGAAGCAACTTTAAGTGACGCAGAACTGTTGGCTATTCTAATCAGAGAAGGTACCAGTGGTTTAAGTGCTCTGGAACTGGCTCAGCAGATTTTAGCAGAACATGGTGGCAGTTTGCGTTTCTTAAGAGAGACTAGTATTGAAGAACTCACATGTCATCCCGGTATCGGGCCAGCCAAAGCTGCTCTTCTGAAAGCTGCGGTGGAGATAGGCAGACGTATATCTATAGATGTTAAACAAAAACTAGTGATAAAATCTCCGGACGATGTTAAACACCTGCTGATGGAAGACATGCGCTTCTTACAGCAGGAGCATTTTCGAGTGCTGTATCTAGACCGCAAAGGAGGCCTCATTTTTATTGAGGATGTCAGCAAAGGTGGTTTACACAGTGCAATTGTTCATCCCCGGGAGGTATTTAAGACAGCTATCAAAAGAAGCGCTGCTTCAGTAATACTGGTTCACAACCATCCCAGCGGCGACCCTAATCCCAGTACTGAAGACATACAGATTACCCGGCGGTTGATAGAAGCCGGAAATCTGATTGGTATCGAGGTTTTAGACCACATAATAATTGGTGAACACAAATATTGCAGCTTAAAAAGTCTAGGTCTTATATAACTTGGCCTTGCTTTGAAGGGGGATAACAAAGGTGTTTAGTAGAGATATGGGAATTGATCTTGGCACGGCTAATACTCTGGTACATTTGCGCGGCAAAGGTATCGTTCTTAAGGAACCCTCCGTGGTAGCCATACAAAGTGACACCGGTAAGGTTCTGGCGGTAGGGGATGAAGCCAAACAGATGATTGGACGTACTCCGGGTAATATTATAGCTATACGCCCCATGAAAGATGGAGTAATTGCCGATTTCGACGTTACCCAGGCTATGATTAAATATTTTATAAATCGGGTTCTAGGTCAACGTATGGGTGTGGTTCGTCCACGGGTGATCATCAGTATTCCATCAGGCTGTACCACCGTAGAAGAAAGAGCGGTTCGCGAAGCAGCGCTGCAGGCAGGAGCCAAGGAAGCTTACCTGATTGAAGAACCCATGGCAGCAGCTATTGGAGCCGGTCTGCCGGTTGATGAACCCACCGGAAACATGATTGTGGATATTGGCGGAGGGACCACTGAGGTAGCGGTCATCTCTTTAGGGGGAGTAGTTACTTCCCGGTCGGTGAGAGTGGCTGGAGATAACATGGATGATGCCATTCTCCAGCATTTGAAAAAGAATTATAACTTGCTGATCGGGGAACGTACTGCTGAAGATATTAAGATTTCTATTGGATCGGCTTTGTGGGAAGGCCCGGAGGAATTTTATGAGGTACGTGGCCGCGATCTGGTCAGTGGTTTGCCTAAAACAATCCAGGTATCCTCCCAGGAGGTACAAGAAGCCTTGCGGGAGACAGTAGAAGAAATGATGGAGGGTATAAGGGTATGTTTGGAAAAAACTCCTCCAGAACTGGCTGCTGATATTATGGACCGGGGTATTGTTTTAGCTGGCGGAGGATCGCTCTTAAGAGGACTTGACAAACTTATTAGCCGGGAAACCAATATGCCGGTCTATGTCTGTGAAGAGCCCTTGCTGGCTGTAGCCTTGGGTACGGGAAAGGTATTGGAGAATATCGAAGTATTGAAAAAGGTCTTAATAGGTCCCAAAAAACTAATTTAAGAGACTCGGGTGAGGAGAATTGTTTAGATTGCTGGGAAACAAATGGTTCTGGTTAGTTTTTTTAGTGGTCATAGGAGCCCTGATAACCATGAACCAGACATCCTTACCGCGTGAGGATATAACCATGTTGGAAAAGGTGGTGCATGGGGTATATACACCCCTGCAAAACGGGGTGAATAATATAAGAGGTCACTGGGGAAACCTCGGTGATTTGCTTAGTGATAAACGGGCGATGCAAAGCCGTATCCAGGAACTGGAACAGCGCAATGCCCAGATGGCTATTGACAACCAGGCTCTGCGTGAATATGAGGCCCAGGCCAAACGCTTGCAAAACATACTGCAGTTTAAGGAAGACAACCTGGATATTTACGACTTGCAAGTTGCAGCTATTATAGCTCGCAGCCCCAATAACTGGCATAAAACTGTACTGATCAATGTGGGAGCGAATGCGGGGATCGAACCAGGTATGCCGGTTATTCACCCGGACGGACTGGTAGGACGCATTAGCAGGGTGAACTCGGATTCAGCTCAGGTCAGCCTGATAACCGACCGGGAAATGGCAGTAGGTGTAATTCTGCAGCGCTCCCGGGAAACCAATGGCATTGTGGAAGGTACCGGGAGCAGCCATCTGCTTCGCATGAACAACATCCCTTATTATTCATCCATCGAAGAGAATGACCGGGTAATTACTTCCGGTTTATCAGCTAATTATCCCAAGGGTATAGATGTAGGAATCGTCAGCAAGGTTAACCGTGAACCCAGCGGCCTGCTGCTAAGTGCTGAAGTTAAGCCGGCGGTTGATTTTGATCGTCTGGAAGAAGTTCTGGTGATCACCAATTATCATCCTCCCATAGTTGAAGATGATGAGGAAATGGGTGAATAATGGTGAAAAAATATATTATCTTGGCCTTTCTGCCTCTTCTGGCGGTTTTTTTACAATCAACTTTATTTCACCACTTTAGTATAAAAGGGTCGATACCTGATATGGTGTTGATCTTGGTGGTGTTTTATGCTCTTTTCCGTGGTGGAAGGCGTGGTACCCTCTACGGCCTTCTATGCGGTCTGCTGGAAGATTTATATATGGGACATTTTATAGGTGTGAATATGCTGGCCAAGGGTTTTACCGGTTATATATTGGGCAGAGCCCAGGGTACCGTCTTTAAAGAGAACTTATGGGTAGGCATTATTGCAGTGGTAGCAGGAACCTTGATCAACTCCTTGGTGGTTGCGGTTTTATTGTTGGCCAACGGTAGTATGCTGGAGTTAGAAGTTGCTTATAGTATCCTTTACCAATGTTTATATAACTTACTTCTGGCTGGGCCTATTTATTTATGGTATTATTACTCCATTTATGACCGGCTGTTTCGTATGACGGGGGAGAGTTGAATTGAAAGCCGATGAACTGAAAAGGAAACTGACAATATACTCCTATATTGTAATTATTCTTATGGTGGCTCTCTGTTTGCGGCTTACCATCATACAACTCTTTGACAATGAACGCTATCAGGCCCAGGCTAAGGAAAACCGGATACGTCTGGTATCCATAAAAGCTCCCCGGGGAGAAATCTATGCTAACTCAGGGGAGATTCTAGCCGCCAATAAACTGGTATATACCCTGAGCCTGTCCTTTATAGAGAACCAAATAGATGAAGAGGTTCTGGATCGCTTGGTAGAAGCATTGCAGGAGTACTATCCGGAAATCACCCGGGCTGATATTGAAGAAAAGATTGAGGTCCAAAAGCACCGGCTGTATGAACCCATTACCATCATCCGGGATATTCCCTGGGAGTTGGTGGTCAAATTGGAGGAAAATCGTCAGGAATTAGCTGGAGTATTAATAACCGTAGAGCCGCTGCGTTATTATCCAGGTGGTGATCTAGCCGGCCATTTATTAGGTTATATTCATTCTATCAACGAGGAGGAACTTACTCAGGCAGATGGTACCTATTCTATCAATAGTTTGATAGGTAAATCGGGGATCGAAAAACAGTATGAGAATGTGTTGCGGGGCAAAGACGGAGCCCGCCGCGTAGAAGTTGATGCTGCCGGTCGGCCGATACGTGAATTAGTTACCTTGGAGCCTGAGCAAGGCAATAATATTTACTTGAGTATTGACTATGAATTGCAGCAGGTTTTGGATAGCAGCATGAAAAAGACTCTGGAGGAGCTGCAGAAGACCTATCCTAAAGCGAAAGTTGGATCAGCTGTAGTACTGAATGTCCGTACCGGAGAAGTACTGGCTATGACCAGTATGCCCGCCTTGAACCCGGATGATTGGAAGGGAAATATCAGCAACGAAAAAGCTGCTTACTATTTTCCCCAGGGAGATTCCTATGATCCTATGGATCCCGGAGCGGCCATGAACCGGGCTATCCAGGTCTCCTATCCTCCGGGATCTACCTTCAAGCCTGTTACCGGCATGGCGGCTCTGGAATCGGGCAATATGAATCCCATAGACCATTCCGTTAACTGCGCAGGCCGTTACTGGTTGGCACCCTATATTAAATGTACCGGAGTCCACGGGCAGCGGAATTACTACTCGGCTATGGCAGTTTCCTGCAATACTTATTTTCAGGAAATGGGACGGCGGGCTGGCCAAAATCAAATAATCCATGTGGCCGAACAGTTTGGACTGGGGCAAAAGACGGGAGTTGACCTGCCCCATGAGATTTCAGGGCTGCTGCCCACTCCCCAATGGAAAAAGGAATTAAATGCTTTGCTGATTGACCGGAAATATGATAGACTGCGCCAGGATTTGGAGCAACGTTATGATCAACTGTTAAAAGCAGCTACTAGTGAAGAGGAACGGGCTAGAATAGAAAACCGCAAGAAAAATGAAAAAGCCCAGTTGGAAGCCCAGTATCAGATAGACTATAATTTCGATACCACTTGGCAGCCCTTTGATACCTATAACATGTCTATTGGACAAGGTTATAATGACTATACAGTAATGCAATTAGCCAACTACGTAGCTACTATAGCTAATGGCGGTTCTTTAATGGAACCACATATCTTAAAAAAGGTAGTATCACCCAGTGGCAAAACTATTAAGGAGGTCAAACCCAAGGTACGCCATCGTGTTGACGTAAACCCTAGTACTTTGGCTGAAACCAAGCGAGCCATGTTGGCAGTCACCGAGCCAGGAGGGACCGCTCACTTTTTATTCTACCATTTTCCCCAGGAAATAAAGGTAGGTGCTAAAACCGGTACCGCTCAGACAGGAAGGCGGGGTGACGATCCATTAAAAGAATTCCATGGAGTGTTTATAGCTTTTGCTCCTTTTGATAACCCTGAAATTGCTTTTGCGGGGGTAGTGGAATATGGATTCAGCGGTGGTGGCTCGGCAGGTCTGGTATGCCGGGATGTATTTGAACATTACTTCGGTATAAAGGACCATCTGCGAGAAGCTGAGACCGGTACGCAGATTGAACCAGGAACAAATTCTCATCAAGTCAGTGTCCCGGAAACACCGGTAGAAACGGAAAATGATATCCAGAATATAGAAGAAACTCCCATAGAACCGACGAATGTGGAGTCGCTAAACGACACAACCGCCGAAACGGAAGTGTCGAATCAAATTGACGAACCTTGAAGGATTTTTTTTAGGCCGCACGACGCAAAGAGAGGCATTTCTTGTAAAAGACCTCTCTTTTTTTGTTTTTCATCAGAGGTAAATAATGGAATAAATTGAATTAATAAGGTGATACCCCTGTCGAGTTTAATCCTGATGCATAAGAGAAATGGAGGGTCAAGGCTGTGGCTACTACCCTGAGAAAAGTCAACGGAGAGTTGTGGTTGGATCTAAGTGGAGAAAAGACTTTCCATGCCATGAAAGGGAGTCTGGTAAGACAGCTTAACTCTCTTGATGATTACTTGCTGGGAACCCTGGTTAATATCGATATCGGCAGTAAACATTTAACTAACAAGCAGCTGCGGGAAATTGAAGACATACTCCTGGACCACGGACTTCACCTGAAAGAGATAATGAATAGTCTAACTGATCGCCGGGATACGGCGAACTTTAATAAGCCGGTTCTGGAGGACATGCCGGAATATGATGAAACCCTTCTATTATGCCGGCACCTTCGGTCAGGCCAAAAAGTATGCAGTAACGGCAATTTAGTGATATTGGGAGACATTAATCCTGGGGCGGAGGTGGTAGCCAGAGGCAATATTCTGGTCATGGGTTCCCTGCGGGGTATCGCCCATGCTGGCGCAGGTGGAGATATAAACGCAGTTGTGGCTGCCTACCGTTTGAATCCTACTCAGATTCGGATCGCCAATCATATTACCCGTCCACCCGATGGGGAGGTGGTGACTAGCAGTAACCCGGAGGTAGCCCGTATTCGTGACGGTAAGGTGATAATTGAGAAGTTAAAAATATGATGGGAGGATAAACCATGAAGGGGAAAGTCATTGTAATAACATCTGGCAAGGGGGGGGTAGGTAAAACCACCACTACTGCCAATCTAGGTACAGCTTTAGCCATGATGGGACACAAGGTTGTCCTGGTTGATACTGATATTGGCTTGCGTAATCTGGATGTAGTGATGGGCCTGGAAAACCGAATCGTTTTCGATATTGTTGATGTAGTTAATGGACATTGTAAATTAAAACAGGCTTTGATACGGGACAAGCGGTTTGAAAAACTGTGTTTGCTGCCTGCCGCTCAGACCAAGGATAAAACCGCAGTGACCCCGCATCAAATGAAGAATTTAACCAATGAGTTACGCAAGGAATTTGATATCATTCTAGTGGACTGCCCTGCTGGTATTGAGCAGGGTTTTAGGAACGCTATTGCGGGTGCGGATGATGCTATTATAGTGGCAACCCCGGAAGTATCGTCAGTGCGGGATGCTGATCGTATTATTGGTTTATTGGAAGCGGCAGGATTGACCCGGGCACGATTGATCATTAACCGGCTGCGTAAAAATATGGTTAAGCGCGGAGACATGATGGACATCGATGATATAATCGACATTCTGTCCATAGAATTGTTGGGTGTGGTTCCCGAGGATGAAATGATCATAGTTTCTACCAACAAAGGGGAACCGGCTGTTTTGGAAACCAATTCCCGGGCTGGGGGTGCCTACCGTCGTATTGCCCGTAGAATCATGGGAGAAGAGGTACCTTTGTTTAACCCAGATGAAGCCGGCAATTTAATGGAACGTTTCAAGAAAATGATAAAACTGGCCCGTTAACGAAGGAGGAGAGATCTTTGTTTGATATAATCAGCAAGCTTTTTAACCGGGAAAATATGGCCAGTAAAGACATTGCCAAGGAACGCCTGCGTCTGGTACTGGTTCACGACCGCAGTTCCAGTTCTCCGGAACTGCTGAATGCCTTAAAGGAGGATTTAATTAAGGTTATCAGAGAATACCTGGATATTGATGAAGATGCCCTGGTAGTAGATCTGGCCAATGAAGACGACTCAGTTGCTCTGATTGCCAACATTCCAGTCCGGGGTTTCCGCCGGGCTGTTAATCAATAACCAGGAAGACAAGGGGATGTTTCTTCATTTCTTCCCCTTGTCTTTTTTTGCGCCGGAAAACAGGATGATCGTCCTCTTATCTTCTCAAGACGCCTTTGGCCTTCTCCCCTGTTCCTCTCTTCCTGTATCTGCCTGAGTAAGCTAAGTAGACATGGGTGAACCGATACCGATATAATGATTGGATAGGGGAGGTTATACCTTGAACATAAAACGGCTCAAGTTTATAGATAAACCATTTTTGATAAGCTTGTTTTTGATCTTAATCTTTGGTTTGATAGTACTGTCCAGCGCCAGCCAAAGCATCGTCGGGGATCCTTATTATTATGTAAAAAAACAATCCTTATTTGTAGGGATCGGTCTGGTAGCGGCTATTCTAATGCTGCGCTATGATTATAGTCAATTACGGCGATTCAGTATTATTTTGTACGGACTTTCTATTTTTCTACTGATAGCAGTGCTGGTAATGGGTGAAGAAGTGCGGGGTACCACCGGCTGGATCAGTTTAGGCCCGCTGCCGGCAGTTCAGCCGGCTGAGTTTACCAAGATAATGCTGGCCATAGCTTTTGCAGACTTTCTTAACAAGCGTAAAGGGATGCTCAACACCCTAAGCGAAATTTTGCCCTGCTTCTTATATATGGGAGTACCTTTCCTGCTTATTTTGATGCAGCCGGATCTGGGAACCGCGTTGGTGTACATTGCCATGACCCTGGTAATGTTGTTTGTAGCCGGGGCTAATCCCCGCATTTTGTGTGCAATAATAGTCGCCGGGGCAGGTGCAGTGGCGTTGGCGCTATTCCTGCACTTTCAGTTTGGTATGTGGCTGCCTTTGGAGGATTACCAGATCAAGCGGCTTACAGTTTTCCTGAATCCCTATGAAGATGGCAAAGGGGGCCGCGGGGCAGGATGGAATACCATTCAATCTCTGATTGCTATAGGAGCAGGTGGATTGACCGGACAAGGCCTGTTCAAGGGTACCCAGGTGCAACTTAATTTTCTGCCTGAGCATCACACCGACTTTATCTATGCGGTTATAGGTGAGGAAATGGGCTTCATCGGCGCTGCGGCTATTATTCTGCTGTATACCATTTTGCTGCTGCGGGCTATCTATATAAGTTATCAAGCCAAAGACTTGTTTGGGACCCTTTTAGTCATCGGCGTGACAGCTATGTGGCTTTTTCATATCTTTGAGAATATTGGCATGTCGATAGGTATTATGCCTATTACCGGAATACCATTGCCTTTTTTGAGTTATGGAGGCAGTTCCATGCTTACTAATTTGGTGGCGGCGGGGTTAATTTTAAGTGTTAATGTTCGGGGACGCAAAATAGTATTTTAACTGGCGGTCTGGCTATACTAAAAGCGAAGACGCAAAGGGGGATGCCCATGGAATACGATTATGATCAGGAATTGGGTAATATGGGTAGCGACAGATCGAAGAGTACTGGCCAGCTAGCTGAAAAAGTTCTGCAGGAAGCATTGTTGTTGATCCCCAATTTCCTCAAATTATTGTACCGGCTGTTAAAGGATCAGTCAGTGAGCACTGCCGATAAAGCTTTATTGGCTGCTACCGTAGCTTATGTATTATCGCCGCTGGATTTCATACCGGACATGGTACCGTTTCTGGGGCAAGTGGATGATATGCTGCTGGTAGCTCTAGTATTAAAGCGTTTAATGGATAGTGTCAGTCACGATGTTTTGGAACAGTATTGGGATGGGGATGAACGTCTCTTAATATGGATTGAAAAGATAATCAGCCTTTCCCGCTACGTAGTACCGCCCCCAATTTATAACCGTCTGGTTAAAAAAGCCCGGGCTTAAAGGAGGTGTGCTGCGGGGCGGCTCAATGCCCCGCAGTAGCTGTTGGGCTAATTATTGAAACGGGCCAGATTTTTGGCCATGATAGTGCGAGCCTCTTCCACCATGGACTCAATTAGTTCTTTGCAGGTAGTCACTTCTTTTACCAGACCGATGGATTGACCCACCATCAAAGCGGCATCGTCCACTTCACCGGTTTGCCAGGCAGTTTTAGCCTTTTGGCCGGACAACAGAGGAATTAATTCTGCTAAACCAGCCCCTTTGCTCTCCAGATCTAACACCTGCTGGGCAAGTTTATTTTTTAAGGCCCGACCTTGAAGACCCACTGATTTGCAGATGAGAGTAGTTTCGTTTTCCTGACGCCGGATGAGTTCTTCCCACACCCGGGGATGAACGGCGCATTCTTTGGTGGCAATAAAACGGGTAGCCATAAGTACGCCCTCTGCTCCCAGGCTTAGAGCTGCTGCCAATCCCCGCCCGTCTGCGATTCCGCCGGTGGATATTACTGGTATCTTAACACTTTCCACAATACGGGGTACCAAAACCATAGTGGTAACATCGTCATTGAGAGGATGTCCCCCTTCTTCGATACCTGCGGCAATAACGGCATCGTAACCATATCTTTCTATGTTTAGGGCGTGACGGACCGCTCCCACCTTATGCATCACTTTTACACCGGCTTTATGCAGCATATCCAGGTATTTGACTGCTGGCTTCCCCGATACCTCAATGGCTTCGACTTTTTCTTCAGCACATACCTTAAAGAAATCATCAAAGATCTCTTCCGTGAACCTCATGGAAGGAAGGAGAGTAATATTTACACCGATAGGCTTGCTGGTCAGTTCCCGGGCACGATGAATAGCTTGGCGCAATTCCTCGCCGGTGTCGTAGTTACAAGCGGTAATATTGCCTAATCCGCCTGCATTGGAAATGGCTGCACATAGTTCGGGAGTAGCCAGCCACAACATTCCTCCACAAATGATTGGGTATTCGATGCCAAACAGTTCAGTTATTCGGGTTTTCATGGTAATTCCCCCAGTACTTGTGATTTGTTTTTATTATATTACATTCTCGAACTTTCTAAGAATAAAATTTTATTGCAATACAGTCTTGTCATATTTTTCCCAACAGCAAGATATACTTTATTGCCCGGCTCTTTTTAAGTTTGGGCTTGCTTCAGCCGGGACAAGGGGTCAATAAAGATCACTGAGGTGATAGTGATGATAGGTAGCTTTCGTGTGCGCCTGCTCGTGGTGATCTTAGTCGCAATGCTGGTAGGATTGTCTTTGCAGTCCAATCATAGCAGCCGCTACCTGGTAGAGGCGGTTTTGAGCAACTATGTTCTAAAAGATTACGGGGTGGAGGAAAAGCTTGCTCTGCTGGTGGAGAATACCCGCAGCCGCATGACAAATAAAGAAGTGCCGGTTTTTACTGAAAGCGAGATGCAGTCTCCCTGCAGCTACCTGACGGTAGCCCGGCGCTATGGGTGGAACTGGAATGAGCAGAGCCGTAAACAGGAATTCTACCCCGGAATAACGCTGATTGTTAAGGAAAATACTCCGGTTCGCCCAATTTTATCTGGAGAAGTGGTGGAAGTATCGCGTCAGGAAGAAGGTAGAACGATATTAATAAAACATGGTGAAAAGCTATTTTCTTACTATCAAGGTTTACAGGAGGTACTGGTAAGAGAAAACCAAATGGTGAACCAGAATGAGATATTGGGCAAGACCGGTAAAACCCTGTATTTTGAACTGCGCGATGAAGATGGGCCCATGGATCCTCATAGTCTCTTTCCCTGATTATGAGATTAGGCAGGCTGGTTGGGGTAAGATTAAAGATCAATCCGCTGCTGTTGCTTTTAGCCCTGGTATATGGGTGGCTGGGACTGGGGGCAGAAGTGCTGCTGGTATTGGCTGCCGTCTTGCTGCATGAGCTGGCTCATCTGGTAGCTGCCCGTGGTCTACGAGTTGCAGTTCAGGAAGTGGAGCTGCTGCCCTTTGGAGGGCAGGCTAAAATCGAAGACTTCACTGGTTTGGAACCGGAGAAGGAAACTATTATTGCCCTGACCGGGCCAGCCTGCAGCTTAACCATAGCGGCAGTTTTTTATTTTCTGACTCCTTATCTGTCCCTAGCCAAAGCAGAGTTCTTTATCACCATTAATTTGCTGCTGGGGTTATTTAATCTGCTTCCGGTTCTTCCTTTGGACGGGGGGAGAGTACTTAGAGCCCAGTTATCCCGGTGGCAGGGATATAAGAAAGCTACAGCCAGAATGGCACGACTGGGGCAGATAGCGGGTGTTGCTCTGGTACTCTGGGGAGTATACGAAACCTTTAGCTCGTTAACCGGCTTAAATATTATACTGGCCGGGGCAATTTTGTTCTGGTCAGCCCGGCGTGAAGGGCAGCTGTTAGCCTATTCATTTATGCGCTATCTGGTTAATAAAAAAGGGGATCTGGCCAGGAATGGTCACCTTCCGGCCCAGCAGTATGTCAGTAAACCGGATACCCTGGTGAAAACTATTTTGCAGGCCAGCAGTCCTACCTATTACTTGCTGGTGGTGGTTATCAGTGATAACCACCAGGTGCAGGGTATGGTCAGCGAAGCGGAACTGATTGAATGCCTGTTTGAAAAGGGACCCCTGGCCACTATTAGCGATTGCTGAGAAAACAGTTCCCTGTGTCATCGCACTTAGAGTTTAACGCCAGCAGGTTCACCATGTGCACCTGTTTCGTCGTCACGATATAGTAACGGCTCTTGGGTTGCAACGGCGCGTCGTACGTAACTCGCCCGGCTAATATTCCTGCTTAAGCCGTGCAGCTATGTTCCATTCTTTAGCAGCGGAGTCTTTCAACATATGAGGAGGTGTTTTCGTTCATGGTCGAATATCCTTCAGGTGACAATTGCTGAGCTGGGGAAAGGATTTCGCCATTTCCCTTGCATTACGCCTTCTGATGCAATACAATGAAAGCAACGCCAAAGTAAAGGAATGCATTTATGTCCGAGGTTGTTCACAACTAACCGTAGCTTCATACGGTTGCAAAAGCAGCACGGAGTCCCTGAAAGCAGGGACTGCTGGTGTATGGTTTGCAGCAGAACAACAGCGGCAGGCATTCTTATCATTATGAATAAATAATGACAGGAACCGTGCATGGGCATGGTTTTTTTATTCCAGGATTTTGGATCCGCACCAGGGTGTGTACCGGAGAGAGCAGCTGTTTGATCTGCTGCAGTCCGGTTTTTTTATTGTGTGCATTGTGGTGCAGGCTATGAAGAATAAAAAACTTGTGTCTGTCATTGCGAGCCGAAGGCGTGGCAATCCACAAACTCATACCGTAGATTTTGACTGAGATCGCCACGTCGCTTCGCTCCTCGCAACCTTAGCCGCGACCAAAGGGAGCATCAGTAGAACTGTAAGTGCGATGACACAGCGATGGCTATTTGCATAGCAATGACACATCTGGAATCCGTTTAATACTAAAGGAGGATGAATAATGAATCAAACTACTTTGCAGTTGCTGGAATTCCCTAAGATTCTGGAAGAAATAAAAACCTTTGCCCTGACGGAAACAGCCCGGCAGCTTTTAGACCAGCTTAAACCTTCAGTTAATGAACGGCAGATTCAAAACTGGATGGATGAGACCACTGAAGCTCGAACCATGCTGGGGGTGAATTCCAGCGTCCCCCTGCCCATTATGGAAAACATTCCCGAAATAATGGCCAAACTGGGCAAGGGTTTTGTACTTGCTCCCCAGGAACTTGAGTCCTGCGGCAAGCTGCTGGAGGGTGTAAAAAGAATGGTTAAATATATGGAAGCCATGCAGACGGTGGCTCCCCGCCTGGCTTCCTATGCTCATTCTATGTTTGCTCTGGATGATCTGTACGACGAGATCACTGGCGCCATAGTCAACCAGGAGGTAGCGGACCGGGCCAGCAGCGAGCTTTACCGGATTCGCAGGCGCATGGCTGTGGTGGAGGAACGTATCCGGCAGAAACTGCACGATATATTAAGATCGGATACCTACGCCCATATGCTTCAGGATGCGATTATTCAGGAAAGAAACGGGCGGATGGTGGTGCCAATCCAGCGGCAATACCGCAAGAAATTCTCCGGAACAGTAGTGGATACTTCTTCAACCGGTTCCACGGTTTTTATGGAACCAGCGGCTGTTACCCGCCTGCAGGACGAATACAGCCAGCTTAAATCCGAAGAAGAAGCAGAGGTCTATAGGATTCTCACTTATCTGACGGGGCGGGTAGAGAGTTATGCCCGTGAACTGTTAATAAATGTAGAAACCATCACTCATTATGATTTTGTATTTGCCAAGGCCAAGTACAGCC
>JAKPGY010000082.1 GCA_029550685.1 Bacillota bacterium | reverse complement strand
CTTGATGGCTCCCGTGGTTGCAGAGCTATGTGATTGGATAGGATGGTTGCTGGATAGATTCATTGACCTCATTGATTGGCTGATGGGCGATGGCTACCCTGTTTTAGAAATAATTGTAACGATACTAGGCAGCATGGCTATCGCCTTTGGCTTGGTCACGGCAGCCATGGGTATTTATAACGGCGTGATCACTATTGCAAAAGTAGCAACCGATTTATTTAAAGTAGCAATGGCGGCCATAACAAGCCCCATCGGTATAGCAGTATTAGCAATAGGCGCAGCTATTGCAATAGGTGTTCTTCTTTATAAAAATTGGGATGAAGTATCTGCTTTCATAAAAAATATATGGAACGGAATAAAAGATACCGCTGTTGCTGTTTTTACTGCGATAAAGGACTTTATCACCAATGCTTTTAATACTGTAAAAGAAGTCATAACTAACATCTGGAATGGAATTAAAACATTCCTTATTAACATTTGGAATGGCATTAAAAATACTGCTACAACCATATTTAACAGTATCAAAACGGGCATTACTAACATCTTTAACGGCGTTAAGAGTACGGTTGTTTCTATCTGGAACTCAATAACGTCGTCATTAACAAAAGCTTTTAATACGATAAACAACAAGGCAAAAAGCATATTCAATAACATGAAGAACTTTATTAAGGGCATCTGTGACAGCATCTCCGGCTTTTTCAAGGGTATGGTTAACGGTGTGATCCGTGCCTTGAACGGCATGATCGGCGGCCTAAACAAGCTCAAGTTCGATGTTCCTGATTGGGTGCCTGGCCTGGGCGGGAAAAAGTTTGGGTTCAATATCCCTAAAATACCCCAGCTTGCAAGGGGTGCCATCGTAGAGCAACCTACCTTAGCCATGATTGGCGAGAAGCGGAAGAAAGAAGCGGTCCTGCCGTTAGAACAGAATACCGGCTGGATGGATACGCTGGCAGCGAAAATAGCGGCTATTGTGGGTGGCGGTGGCGGTGAAGAGGGGCCTCTCATCATCCAGGTCATGATTGGCGGCAACAAGATACTAGAGGAAGTCATCGATGCCGCAAAGCGCAAGAACGCAAAGGCGGGCAAAACTGTTGTACAGCTGGGGGTGTAATGAGTGAGTGTGAACGTACCAATCAAAACGGTAACACCTGCGAATGCAAGCGGGACAGCTGTAGGCGCAGCAATAGCCAATCTCCCGGCCCCTACCAAGAGCGACTGGTCGAAGATGGACATATCGGCCCCGGACGCTGGGCGTGTAGAATCGGGGCGGATGCTCAAAAAGCGGAAGGGCAAGGCTGACAGGATTGACCTTGAGTGGCAAATGATCAGCCGGGCAGATACCGCTCTAGTCCTACAGGCTTTTGACCCTGAATACGTGCTTGTAGAATATTTGGACGCAAAGGCGGGGCAATGGGTTACAAAGCATTTCTATACCGGGGACATGAAAACCGTTGGCTGGATGCCACACCTGGACAAATGGGAGACTGTTAGCTTCGCAATCATCCGGGCAACACCGGATCCAAGGTAGGTGAAAATATAATATGCAAGCGATAAGTAACAATCAAAAGAATCACCTCTACGAAGGCGGGGACGTAGAGGTTACAATCAGCGGAGAGACACTGGATGGAGCCCTGGTGACCATTACCGAGGACGATATTATCGAGGGCACATTTAGTATCGAGCGTAGCTGGGTATCTGGCTCTACAGTCGAAATAGGGTGCGCTGAAACGAGCGAGTTGGTTTTTGAGCTGGACAACAGCGACGGCCGGTGGAGCGACATCCGCTGGGAGGGTACCCGGCTTACGGTAGTGCTGGACATTGACGGAGAACCCTTGCAAGCAGGAATTTTCACGGTAGACGAGCCGCCGCGGAAACTTACTACGATGCAGATCCGGGCCCTGGACGACATGGCTAAGTTCAATCGGCTGTATGATTCTACATGCCCATATCCAGCTACATTACTGCAGATATTGCAGGATGCGTGTAGCAAGTGCGGCGTAACACTGTATGCCCAGGCCTTTGACAATGATTCCTACCTGGTGACAGAGCGGCCGATAGGTGATGATATCACCTACCACCACGTCGTGGCCTGGGTGGCGGAGCTTGCAGGTTGTAACGCCTGGATAGATCACCTGGCGCGGTTGCGGCTGTCCTGGTACGGAGAGAATCAGCCCGAAACGCCGGCAATGGAATTCACCAGGGCCAGCACTGCCTACCACCCCGATACCGGCGAGGAAATCCCTGCCGACACCCCGATCTACGTGGATTTTGCGGCAGGTAAGAAAGGGAGTTTGATG
>JAKPGY010000061.1 GCA_029550685.1 Bacillota bacterium | reverse complement strand
GCAGCTCTTTCCGATACTTGTCTATAAAAGCTTTATTTCTCCGATAGTTGCTACTCATGCCGTATCCACTCGTTTCACGGAAAACTCCTGGTGGGTACTGTACGGAAAACCCTCACCTACTGTCAGGGTTACCTGCTTGCCATTCCGCTGGGTAACAACCACCTCATCACCTTCCTGGAGGTCGACATCCGACCCGCAAAACAGAGTATGGGAAGTTATCAGTGTAGGCACTCCATCCTCCCCTGTGTCTACCAGCTGGCCCTTGCTGTAGTGGCATTTGACACCCTCATATAGCAGCTCTTTTTTCTGTTTTGTGAACCCGCCCTCTACTACCTCAACCCAACGGTATATATCCATTCGGTCTTTCCATAGTCTTTGGAGTACACTCATCGCCGCAGCCTCCGGAATCGCATCAAGGCCTGCTTGTCTTTTTCAGACAGGCCGTAGATAGTTTCTCTGGAAATCTCGTCAGTGTTGTAAGTTATAGAGGTATCACCCTCTTTTATCGAGGTCACGTCAAATACTGAACTACCTCCGGTCTCGGTCTCATAGTCAATAATGGCCTTGACTTTACGGCGAATTAACGGCTCCAACTCTGCAGGCGGTTCTTTGAGGTTGCAGTAGTTCAGGCACTCCTGGATAACATCAAGAATAATTAAGTCTTTATCACTTTCTTGTATGCCTAAATTTATTTTGACTAAGTCTTTTAATTCTTCAAGTGTCATACCATCACTCCCTTCACTCCATCACCTTCACAGTCGCCTCAATCACCCCTTTCACCGCCCCGTCCTGCTCAATCCTTGTATATGGATAGTAGGTCGGCACGGTTGCTGGCTCTAGGTATGTTGTTACTGGCTCTGCTAGCTGGTAATAAACTGTTACCGGCGTTCCTGCTGCGTACTGGGCGGCAAGAAAAGCCTTCCATTCGTCTACGCTTGTAATATTAGGCACCGAACAAAATATATTTGTATTTACGATATTAGAGCTAATCCCCATTTTCTCGCCATTGTAAACATCACCTAATGGTATAAACGGAAGTATAGTGCATAGCATAGGCTTTGTTTCCCTGTTAATGCCCGGTATACTCATATAAACTACACAATAATTATCTGTTTGCCTTAAAAAAAACCAATTTTCAGCCCCATCCAGTACCCGCACCCCAATCCTCTGCACATACTCACCTGTTTCGGGGTTATAGCTGTCCGCTACATCACCGATTTTGCGGAGGGGTGGGAGGGGGATTGTAGTGTATCCACGAAAGCGGTCATAGGGAGTAGCGGTGGAGCCTTCCTCAATTTGAAATTGTACTTGGTCAAACACCAAAGACATATCCGATTCATCATCAACGCTTATAGTAACACCTATTAGCTTAGCCTCACTATCAGAGACTAAAGAGTATGTTTGCCTAGTTGTACTGGAGCTAGCTGAGTCCTGCAATACTACATAATTGGCATCAGCGAATGTTGTAATTCGCCTAAGATAAAAAGGCTCGTTTACTGATACAGTGTAATTGGTATCAGGCTTAATTTGTGTAACTATTGTTGCTCTAGCTGGATAGCCTGATGTCGGCACAACCCGTGCTCCGACACCACTTCCAAACAAAGTTTTCCCTACCTCAAATAAATTGCTGTCCGCTAAATTCTTCCCTCTACTCACCAAATTCCCTTCCGCACTCAGCACAGGGCTAGGATAATCCGGGCTGGGGCTGTCTGGGACGAAGGGTTCATAGGGAGTGGCAGTGGTGCCTTCCTCAAGTTGCATCGCATTACGTATTAAATCTAGCAGAGGTTGGGTAAATTGATATAAAACAATGTATAATTCACCCTCACTACTAGATTGGAGCGTTATGGTTCTTGACTCTCTAGTTCCTGAAGCACGTATATTTATAACTGTTTTCGTAGCATCCATTTCTTTAGCATTATTGATTCTAAAAGCGTAGTTGCCAGCAGAAGGCAGTGGAAGTACCTCTAAGTTAAAATCATCTCGCAATTTTATAGTATAAAATGTCAAAGGTTTCACATCTAATTTTAAATAATCATAGGGGCTGATTTTTTCATAATTACTGAAATCCAGAATTTTGTTATCGTCAAACAAGTTCTTCCCCTGCACCGTCTGTACTTGCTCCGACTCCCCACTCACCAGCACCTCGGCCTTGTCATTGTATGTGTTCTCGAAATCTACTGCTTCGCCAGACTTTGTTTCCGTCAGCCAGCCTGCAATGCGGACGTTGTTCCTTCGCACCTCAACGGGCTTATAATCCTCGTAGAAAGGTATAATCTTTTTAGTGCCTAATCTTATCATTCCTCATCACCCTCAATGATGAAGTATATCCGCCCAGCTTCAACCTGTCCATTTGCAAGCAGGTCTTCATAATCTTCCCGGGTAATTGTAATCGGCATCATGCCGTCAACCTGTTGTTTCGTGTAATAATCCGTCAAGTCAGGAGCTTCTGCTTCAAGTTCACATGGTTTTTCGCCATCCCACCAGTAGTCTTTGACGTTTACGTCCCTGATGTAAAGGTTATCGCCTATTTTTAACTTAGCCACGTTTTCGGGGTCTTGGAGCCAATCCATCATATCCTCGTAGGTATCAAATACATAAGAATTCATCGCGCCTCTTGCAAGGGCTTCCACGGCGCGGATGTCCTCACGAATGTCAGTATGGGCTGCTTCGCTTTGGTTATGGGTATCTACGCCGTTGAGGATGTTGTTCGCCGCTATCTGTGCCTGTTCTTCCGCATCTTCGGCATGGGCTTTGGCCATATCCTCTGAGGCTTTGGCAGCTTGTTCTGAGGCTAGGGCTGCAGCGGCGCTGTCGGATGCTTCCCGAGCTTTTTCTGTAGCAATCACCGCCTGCTGCTCTGCCAAGTCAACCTTTGCTTGCCCTGCTGCTTCCACCGCTGAAATGGCTGCTGGTAAAGTGGCGTTGCTGAATGTGTCTGCTATGCCCTGTGCACGGTCAGCGTGACTGGCAGCTATATCTACTTGCTCATCCACAGCCGCCTCTACTGCTGCTATAGCCGCAGGTAGTGTCTCATTCTCAAATTCATCCGCTATACCTTGTGCTCTGTTCGCCTGTTCGGTAGCCGTTTGAGCGCTTGCTTCAGCTTGCTCTTTCATGGTTGTTACCCTTAGCTCCATTTGCTCAAATTCGCTGGGCAACGGATCGGGCTGCACCTCGAGGGCATTGATTGACGGCTGCACCAGCACATAGTCCTGTGCAGAGTGCCATTTTTCTTCGCCCTGGGAAAAGGCACGGATTTGGATAGACATGCGTCCGGGGTGGAGGATGTGGGATTCCCGCACTGTCCAGGTCAGAGTGATTTTGTCCTCTGTGACGGATTTGTCCAGGTCGATGATGTTTTTGGTACCGTTTATTTCGGTGTCGAGTTTGAAGTCAAACTCGGACAGGTCCACCCCGGCGTAAATCCGGGTTAGCTCAAAAGACCGGGTTTCGACAAGGTTGTCGCCGGTAAATCCTATATTGCGGTCCTGTACAGGAATGTTTAAACTTCTGTTGATTATTTTTATCGCCACATCACTCACCTGCTTTTCAGTGCTTCTATTAGTTCTCCCTTTTTCATCTTATGATAGCCTTCAATTCCGGCTTCTTTTGCGGCAGCTTTTAGGTCGTTATATACCATGTCATCCCATGCCGGAGCTGTCTCCTTCCTTTCCTGCTCCCTGCGCATGCGGTTAAATCCAGTTATGTCAACTACCATAATATCACCTCAAAATATGGGAGAGAGGGCCTTTGGGCCCTCTCGTTATGCTACTAGTGTGTCTACGCTAGTCTTATTGCTTACGCTGTAACCCATAATCGTACCGCCGGTAATGGTAAGGGTACAGGTGTCGCCTGCCGCCCATGTGCCAGTATATTCGATGTCTACATATCCTACTCCGTTTTCCAACTTCACGCTGTCCCCATTGTCG
>JAKPGY010000058.1 GCA_029550685.1 Bacillota bacterium | reverse complement strand
AGTTCGTTCTTGAAAACTACGATGCAATGGGTTTCACCCCTCTCACTTAATAAATGCCATTGTTCTATTTTTTGTCTCTATCTTTACCAACCATACTCAATTTTGTCTCTGTCTCTATCTTTACCAAACTCAATGCCGGCGGGAACAAAGTTGCCATATACGTCAATCGCAAGCGGGGGTGTATATCTATCCTTATCTATATATAGGTCATAGAACCATCTGTTTTTCCGCCCGCCTCTGGTATCGAAGTAGTTTCCTCCGGCATCCATAGCTTTCTTAATTACAGGATCCGTTTTGCTCAATTCACCGGCCTGTCGCAATATTGCATCCAGTAACTCCTCCCCAGAAAAGGCAGAACCTGGAGATAAACTAAAATAGGCAATCGTGTCGTCTATAGCCCGTTGAAAAGGAACATCGCTCTTGCCGATGTAAGCTTTCATTCGAGCCTGAAGATACCGAAGGGCGGTGTTACTCCTCTCAGCAGAGCGTTCCTTTTCGGAGTAATCCTTGAAGTCGTAACCGCCTCCGCCTCCGCCTACCGCATCAGCGGCCAATTTGGCATTAAACTGTCTTACGCCTTCAGCGAAATTCCTGCGGTCTCTAAAAACATCCTCCTCGAAGTTTCTGCGGTCCCTGAGCACGTCTTCGTCGAACCCTCTGCGTTCCAAGGTCTTGGCCCCAGGGGCGAAGGGCATGTAAACCGGATTTTCTTTTCGGTATTCGGCCACAGCGCCTACTATGTTTTTCGTTCTTTTTAGTAATTCATCGGGAACCACGTCAACCGGAATGTCGTTTTTTGCCATTATTTCCTACCTCCTGCCATACAGAAGTTCGTCAATTTTACTCTGGGGAATTTGCCATCTGTCATTAACCAATTGGGCACCCATGCCCTTTAATTGCGCCGGCGTATATGACTGAGAGCCTATGAATACATTGCCGGTAGCCGGGTCCCAGCCCACGTCTATACCAGCGTTCTCGGCGTACTGGCGCAGCCCCACAATCTGATCGAGGTCTCCCATGCTGACTTTTTCGCCTGGACCATATTGAGGAACCTGTCCCATTGTTTTTGTCCAGTCTAACACCAACTTATCGTCTTCAAGTTTTGTGTTCATGAAATACGGTAGCAAACCCAGGGTTGTCTGCATGTTTACCCCGTACCTGTTTTCAGCTATCTTAGCAAGCTCTAAGGCCAGCTGCTGGTCGCTGCTATTCAGCTGGTCAAAAATGGCGGTCGTTAACTGCCCCCTGCGCTCCTCTAACTCAGCAATCTTATCCCCGTACTGTTTCATAAACAGGTCCATGCCCTCTTCTAAAGAAGCGAGCTTGGCCGCTTTTTCGCCTTCTAGCTGTATTGCCCTAAGCATAACGGGCTCCTTTAATTTTCCAACAACATGCTCAACTGCTCCGGACCTGCCGCCCCCGCGAGCAATGGCGCTCTCGGTGCCTTGTTCCTGGGCCTGCGCGAGGAGCCGGTCCGTTTCCTGGGGCACTCCGGCATACGCTGCCTCTATGTTTCTTTTTGACGACTCATAACTGCTCAAATAGTCCTCTTTGTCTCGCATCAAGGCCTGTATTATTGGGTCTATTTGTAGATTCGCCAGGTTTTGTGCCTGCGTCAGCATCTCGTCCCTGGACAACCTGGGCACATCTGGCGCCTTGTACTGACTAGATATGCCAGATATAATGCCCGTTATATCCTGTATGTTAAGCGACGACTGTTGGGGTCTTGGCTGCGGTTGCTGCGGTTGCTGCGTGTAATTCGTTTGTGGCTTTTGTGTCGCTTGGCCTTGATTGCCATAGTTCGCTTTCCACTGCGCCGAGCCAGGCCCCCACAGTTTCCCGTAGGTAGCGTTACTGGAATCACTTTCGTCATACCACTTGCCATTTATCAAGTATCGTGCCATCGTTATCCCTCCTAAGCAAAGCCACCCTATTCGGACGGTTGCTCTGGTTCTAACCCTGCCAATTCCGCCTCTAACTCTGCCTTTCTCACTTCTAGCAAGTCCCTTCTGTCCATGTGGCGTGTTTTTTGCGCCACCAAACCAGTAATATTCCTATCACTATTCTCGATCTGCCGGGTTAAAATCTCAATTTGCCCTTCTAATTTTTTGATTTCTTCCTGCAAAAATTCTCTCATCAATCCAACACCTCCATAAATCTAATCATAGCGTAATCCTTTCGGGTAGCCGATAAACTCCATGTAAACTCTGCACCTGTGGAAGTACCGCCTTTCCGTTCCTTGACAACGAAGTAACCGTCACCTATTTCAGCCACATAAAGGTCAACATCAGCGTAAGGTGTGAGCTGAATATACCACCTACTGTCCGGCGTATGCGGCTCTATACACTCCATAAATATCGGGTCTACATCAATTCGGCACTCGCCATAAACTAACGTTCCCATGCCTTCGTCTACATAGCGCACTTCTGGAGATTCTCTAGCAGATATAGCTAATCTACCATAGGAAGTATCTTCGATGCAGTTTTTAGTGCCTCCTGTTGCATTGAAATTTCCTATGGCTGTAACACTACTGCCCCGTAACGTCAAAGGCCCAGGGCCACCACTTGAATTTGTGCCCTCTATAGTAAAACCAGGATATAAATCGTTGTAATGAATAATGCGCCCAAACATTCCTCCGTTATTTCTGTAAAAATAAAAAGACCCACCATCTACAACATTGGTTAGAGTCGCCAGTATCGTTTTATTGTTTAAGACAACTCTAAAAACACCGTCTGACCCCACAGAAATATAAGTAGTTGCTCCTTCCGTTCCCGTTTGTATGCTCGACCCATATATTTTGGACGAATGTATCTCCCCCTCAATAATCTTAATGCCATACTTCCTAACCGCATCTTTCAGCCAACTACCAATCAGCACCCTCAAAGCGTTCTCTGCGTCAAAGACCTTTATTCCTTCGTCCGTAGCAATTACATAGCCTGGAGCATTAAACTTTGAATTAGCAACTGCTAAAATTGATTCTGCTTGCGCAATCCTTGCCTGTTCTTCCTCTG
>JAKPGY010000043.1 GCA_029550685.1 Bacillota bacterium | reverse complement strand
ATACTTGGAGTGATTTTATAAGTGATGGGTTAGTAGAAGTTACAGCCCAAAATGCTTACAACAACACAACCCCGATTACTGATTACAAAATGGGTAAAATACTATATACAAATATAAGCATTGCCGGTGGAGGGGGTTTTCCAGCAACCGCAGGGACACTTATAACAAACACATTAAAAAAGGAAAACGGTTATTATTACCAACAATTTAGAGCTTATAATTCAAGGGACGTCTATGAAAGATATGTAAAAGTTGATGGAACATGGAGCCCATGGGAATTATTAGCAAAACGGAGAACCATTGTAACTGATCCATTAGATATACCAGAAATTCCAGCACAATCTCATACTGATTTAACAATCGATTGTTCATCCATCGCTAATTTAGACTACAAAAGAAATATTATAGTTAATCCTAATCAACCTTTAAACAGTGGCTTTACCTATATTGCATGGGTGCATAATTTAACAAGTGTACGGTTAAGGATAATAAACTATTCAAATGCCGCTAAAAAACCGAACACGGTTCCTTGGATAGTATCACAGATTTAATTCAGATTTGGATAATATTGCGCAGTAGTTTATCACGCTAACGGAATAGCTATAGTGCGTTATAAGGCCGCTCCATTAGGGGCGGCTTTTCTTTATAGAAAGGGGGTTCATGGCATGGCACAAACTCAATTAGTCAAGTGTTACAACTGCGGCCATGTGCTTGCATCCGTAAATGCGTCCACTACCGAGGTACGCCTGATTACAACCAAACAGACAGATGAGGGGCTTATTACCGATGTTGAGCGAGAACCCTCTTTTTCCCTCAATGATGGTATGGCTATCATTTGCGGAAAGTGCAACACAGAAAATGCTGTATATTAAACCCTTAGAACGGGGGTGAAACATTGGCTACTACAGATGTGATTATAGATTACTGCCTTAAGGCCATAGGCGAGAATAATGTGGATGCACCAACCGAAATGACTCGGGACGAGGTGTTAGAACTCATTAACCAGGTGTATCAGAATGACATAGGCAAGCGGTTAAAGGTGTTGGGATCACACACCTACGATGGCTCTGATGCTGCCCATACCATTACTGACGGAATTGGGACATTGCCAGTAGACTTTCTCGCTCCGGCGCAGGTGTACGATGGTGATGCACCCTACCAGAACCCTTTGCGTGAGATATTCAAGATCGAGGATAAAGTTGCCAACGATGCCCCTTGTTCTCAATATATGTTGCCTGACTTGACCACATTGTGGATTTTTGGGCAAACACCTAGCAACACGATTAAACTGTATTACTACAAAAAGCCTGTGGCCCTGACTGATGCCGTTACTTCTTCGCCAACAGAATTAGACCCGCTGTACCACATTGGGCCGCGCGGGATTTTTGAAACTGTTATCAAGATGGAGTATGCGAAAAGGAATAACGACACCTACGATCAGTTTGACCTTTTGGCTTTATATACCGACCTTCTGAACGAAATCGAACAGCGGCACACTTCCGGGAAGAAGGACAACAGCATCGAACTATTGCGCGATGTATACGGAGGGGTGTAACTATGGCCTTTGACAAATTGCTTAAACGCAGGGGAAGGCTTGCAGGAAGAAAAGCCGCAAACCCTACATTTGAATATGATCAAATAATCGGCGAGAATTACGCCGACTCTGTTTTTACTGCACCCGCCAACAATTCTCTGTACGGGGTAAATGTAGACCACGGTGCGCCTATAGGAATACTGGCTCGTAAAAGGGATGGCTTCGAGTCTCTGTTCCCTTCCCTAGGCCCTGGCAAGGTACTGGGGCTTCACAACTGGCAGCACTCTACCGGGGATAGGCTGATGATGGCCTGGGACAAGAATCTGTACCTGCTCTCTGGGGAATCGGGGGCAATAGCTAAAAGCTCTCAGGAAGATTGGGAAGAAGGCGTGTTAACCGATGTTGAGATCGAATCAAGCCCTGGTGACATTAAGTTATTTGCAGGTGTTTTCAGCGACATTGCAACGGCTACAGAAGATTTTGACGGGACGCATGAAAATACCAAAGCGATTGACGACAGTGTCGTTTTAGATAGTGCCGTTGTCAAAGAGGTTTTAGACCAAAAGACTTACCCTACAGTTTACTACAGTTCTGATTATATAAGGGCTAACCTTAAAGTTGGTGGAAGTGTGGGGCAAACTTTTACAACTGGCAATGATGTATATAATATTAGCAAAGTGGGTTTAACCTTTTATAGTGATACCGCCAATATTACTGTTACTCTGTATGACTCTTTAGAGAAAAATACCATATTAGGCAGTAAAACCGCTTCGGTTGTGGGGTATGATACAACCTTTGTTAGCGGTTACTTTGTCTTTGATAGCATCATTGAAGTCGAACCCAATACCCAATATTATATCGAGTTTACAACTGATAAAAATATTAATGTTGCGGCTGTTACTCGCAGCCCTAGATATGAGCATGGGAACGGTTATGTAAACGGTGTTGTTCAGGATTTTTGTTTAACCTTGCGAACATATACCAAGCAAACAGCCATTGGAACATATACGCATGGAGTTTTAGACCCCAGCGCAGAAGATGATGCTGTTGGCATCCAGATTATATATAACAATACAACTCCTGCCAACACAAGAATTAAGGTACAAACCAGGGTTTCCCATGATAACGGTGATACCTGGGACGATTGGCAGGACAAGGAAAGTAATGACCTGATTATAGAGTGCGGAGTTAGCAAGAAAAACCTGCGCATTCAGTGGAGGGCATTGCTTCTTTCCTATGAGACTGGGGCCGCTCCTTCCCTCAACGATGTTACGGTAATATCAACTTATGCTAATAATGGCAACTGGATTTCACCTGTCTATGACCTGGGCAATATTCCTAGCCAGAATAACCTTACCTTCACTATTACCCAAGATGCAGATACCAGCGTGGCGGTATATGCCCGTGGTTCATCTTCTGGTACAGTATTCGGGGATTGGCTTGAAGTTATAAACTCAGGCGATTCTATCCCCTTGCAGCGATACATTCAAATCATGTTTGTACTGAAAACGGATGATATTACCAAAACTCCTACTGTGAGCGATTTTGTTATAAGCTACAGCACAGCCTATACGAAAGCCCACAAAATTGACGTAAGCCCACTGGGGCGTGTATCAGACATGCTGACCGGCAACCGGGTAAGGTTCTGCAATTACCAGGATTGGTTACTCATGGCAGACGGGTTAAGGCCGTTCATGGCTTATATTACTACGGATACGCAGAATACAGGCACAGCACAGTCGGCTGAGACTGATTCAATCACCCTGGAATCTGATGCCAGTGAACTTGACGGATTCTACACTAATGCTTTCATAACAATCACCGATGGACCAGGCAAGGGGAAGGTGCGATGGATCACCGCTTATGATGGAGCAACCAAAAAGGCAACAATTAGTGAGCCGTGGTCGAAGAATATACTTACCGCTAATCAGGCCAGTGTTGAGACTGATACCACAGGGTTTAAGGCCATAAACGGTGCAACTATAAGCAGGGACACTACAGAGCATTATGATGGCATAGCCAGTCTAAAAGTTGTGGTGGAGCATAACTTCCAGGGCTTTAGCGTTAAGGTGGATTCTGCGAAAGCCAATACTGTATACACCGCTTCATTCTATATAAAAAAGGGAACGCTCGACCCAATCATCGCTCAGTTTAAATTAAAAGACTACACCAACAATGTGAGTCAAACTGAACTGATATGGCCTTGTGGATTGAACACTGATTGGACTAGGTATTCAGTGACAGTAACCACTGGCCCACTATCTGTAACCGATTTACGGCTTGAAATAACAAAGGGAAGCGGGGGCGGGACAATATTCTTTGCTGATGCTATACAGATCGAAGAAGGCCCCGCAGCAACCCCATTTGCTATGACTCCTGACAATACCAGCACCTATTCCATAAGTTCTGCTTTAAAGGTTCGCAACCTAGGGATTGACCCGCCTACTGTTGCTCCCTCTGGCGCGGCAGGAGATGCGGGGTCACCAAACGGCAGTTATAGGCTCAAGGTGACCTATGTAAACCGTGATGATGTGGAGTCTAACCCTTCACCCGAATCAGAAACAGTAACTGTGACAAAGAAAAAGATCAACTGGACTATCCCGGTTGATTCATCGGTCGGTAATACTACCACTAAAAGAAGGTTATACCGCACTGCGGCAGGTGGCGCGGTTTATAAGTTCCTTGCAGAGATTACGGATAATACCACGACAACTTACGAGGATGATATTGCTGATGCGGCATTGGGCAGTTTGATGCTGGATAACAACAATATCCCGCCGCTCAATGTGTCTTTGCTGTACGAATTTACTTCATATG
The DNA here is from genome assembly GCA_029550685.1 of Bacillota bacterium. Classification (GTDB taxonomy): domain Bacteria; phylum Bacillota; class Syntrophomonadia; order Syntrophomonadales; family Syntrophomonadaceae; genus DTU018. Next base: position 2,381 of record JAKPGY010000043.1, on the reverse strand, counting down.
TGTTCTATGTCGATGGTTATGAGGTATGGTTTAGCAAAGCAGGAGCCCCAGATCAAGTACCCAACATTCCAGGAGATATTCAGCAAATAGCCTTCCCTGACGAGGTATTGAGCATCGGCAACAACACTATTGCCCTGATGTTTTCCGGGGAGAATTTTGATTCGACTATTACCAGTAATACCGGGTTCGTATTTGACAGCGATATTACTGTGGATACAACCACGATGAAGATTATAGAAAAGAATGGTGGTTTATCCCAGGAGGCAACCGTAGCCTGTCTATCCCCACGGCTTGGCAGCACTTTGTTCCGTAATACCAAAACAGGCATAAGGCTGACCCGTCCGGGACTGCAGGATAACTCAGTTGAAACTGAGCCGGAAAGCAAAAACATACAGCCGTATTACCAGAGAAGTATCGACCGCGACCAAGCGGCTGGTGTTTTTTTTAACGACTATTACCTCTATTCCATGACGCATATGCCAGAGGATGGCGGCGAGGCAGAGTATCTGACATTCGCCTTTGACCTGCGCACTGAGCAATGGTATGGCCCCTGGACATTCGGCATGTCCTGTTATGCCATCGTGGGTAATGTGCTTTATGCCGGGGATGTTAGAAACGGCAAAGTCTACCGCATGTTCTCAGGTTCCTCTGATGATGGTGAACCGATTCACATGATTCTTGACTTGCCGGTGCGCTCTCCTGGTGGTGAAGCAGGATGGTGCAAGTTTCACAAAATGATGGCCATTGTTTCCAGTGATTCAAACACTACGGAAACGGTCATAAAACCCAAGGTGGACAGTAAAGAGGCATCTATCGCTCTTGGCACACTGTCTGATTCCTTTGCCGGGGATAAGAGACCGGGACATAATTTCTTGGCATCCAAAAAGCACAGAATCCCGCTACCGAAGGGGCGAACTATCAGCTACAGGATAGAGGATAACTCGACTAATCCCTTGAAAATTGAAAAGATAGTTACCGAGTATGAAGTGCTTCCAATAAACCGATAGGAGGGGTGATAGTTGGCTAACAATAAACCTCTTAACCTGACAGGATGGGCTAAAGAATTTTACGACAACTACCAAAAGTTGGGCAGCAATCCAAGGCTCACAGATATTAAAGGCAACACTTCCGCATTGTCTGACCTAACCAATATGACTTATGGCACATCAGGGTTGAGCCTTTCCGATTATTCACGGATTACCGGGGCTGACCCTAATGCTAAGTCGGACATATACGGTAATGTGGTCAATCCCAATTCAATCTATGGGGTGCGATCAGTAACTCCATCCATGCCCGCAACACCAGTTTACGACGATTTGCCAGTAGGCATGTCATACAGCGAGGCATTAGCAAGGGCTCAAAGGAGATTGAACCCTCAATATGATGCTATGCGCAGCAAACTTGAGCAGACATATTCTCAACAGAGAGCGCAGATACCTCAGTTATTGGCGGCGCGATATGGCGGCATTTCTGGCACTCGTGGTGGCAGGAGGCAGGCGGCAGAATACGGCACCACCCAACAAGAGGCTCAAGCAATCTCTGAAACAGAAGCATCGCGCCAGGCAGCTATAGAAATGCTTGCCGAGGCTATTCAAAACGAAGATTACAATAAGGAGTTGGCGGCATGGCAACTAGCGCAAAACCAAAAGCAACAGCAATATGCCAATGCGATGGAACAGTATAGGCTTGCGCTTGAAAAACAGCAGCGTGAAAAAGATCAAATCCTGCAATTATGGCTGCAAATGCAGGGATGGAACCGTGAAGATGCTAGAAATGCGGTAGAGCAGCAGAGATGGGAACAGCAATTCGATTGGGAGAAGCAGAGATGGGAACAGCAATTCGATTGGGAGAAACAGAAGTATCAAGGCTTACCGGAGGCTCAACCTTGGTATCTCGACCTATATAAACAAAGACTTGAGGCAGACATAAAGAATATCCTGCGCTCTGCGAATGCTCCCTATGGCGGCAGGGGCGGTGGCTCTGGCGGTGGTGGCGGCAGCGGCAGCGGCAGCACTAGTATTAACCAAAGAGCAACCCAGCAAGCGATGAGCCAAGTATGGTCATATAACTCACCCGAAGAGGCTGTTGCTGCCTATGGTTATTATGGACCTTATATGGCAGCTCAGGGGGTAGACTTGTCAAAAGTATGGGCAGAGATGCAGAAACGGTGGCCTAATTACAAGGCATTTAAACAGGAGGAAGAATGGTAAGGGGAGTGGTTTTTAATGGGCTTTGAGATATTTAAACCCATTGATGAGGAAGAACAAAAAAGGCAGACAAGCCTCACTACCGGTATGGTTGGTACTGCGCGGCCTAGCATTTCAACTGCTACCCTCCCCGGTGCTATCAATCCACGGGTTGCCAGTTCGATGGAGCGAGAG
>JAKPGY010000032.1 GCA_029550685.1 Bacillota bacterium | reverse complement strand
TGTAACGGGACCAGCCAGACTATCGAAGAAGTCCATTTAAAGAGATCGCCACGTCGCTACGCTCCTCGCAACATTAGCCATGAACGATAGTGAACATCGGTAGTGCCGGAACGGCCGATGACAGAACCGGAAGCCATCGTTGGGGTCATTGCGAGCCCCTGAAAGGGGCGTGGCAATCTCAAATATCCAACTTCTGTTAGCTTTTTTGACACGCTGAGCCCGGTCTGAAAATAGATCGGGCTTTTCTTTATCAGCCTATAAGATATTTGCTAAGAAAAAGGTATAATATATAAACGCGAGGTGATAAAGACAGGTGAATCAGCAAGGGGAGAAAACACCAGCCTATTATATTCAAACTTATGGCTGTCAGATGAATGTCCGTGATTCAGAAATCATGAGCGGACTGTTGGAAGCGATGGGATATTGTGCAGCAGATAAGCCGGAAGATGCCAGCGTTATACTGTTTAATACCTGCAGTGTGCGTCATTCGGCCGAAAATAAAGTATACGGGAAACTTGGAGAAATCAGTGTCCTTAAACGTCGTAATCCTGATTTGATCATTGCTTTCGGTGGTTGCATGGCCCAGCTTCCTGAGGTTCAAGCCCGCCTAAAAAGAATAGGGGTAGATGTGGTATTCGGCACTCACAATATTCACGAATTGCCATATTTGATCGAACAGGCCCAACAGACCAAGACTCCAGTATTTCAGGTATGGGACAAAGAGGGCCCGGTAGAGGAGAATCTTCCCTCGGTCCGGCGGGCTGGAATCAGCGCTTTCGTTAACATAATGTATGGGTGCAACAACTTTTGCAGCTATTGTATAGTTCCTTATACCAGGGGAAGGGAAAGGAGCCGGAGTCCAGCTGATATTATAAAAGAGGTTCGGCAACTAGCAGCCCAGGGATACAGGGAAGTAACCCTGTTAGGTCAGAATGTTAACTCCTATGGCAAAGGGTTGGATGAAACGGTTGATTTTGCCGATCTTCTAGCCATGGCCGCTGAGGTGGAGGGTATTGACCGGGTTCGCTTTACTACTTCTCACCCTAAGGATATGTCAGAAAAACTGATTGACACCATCGCTAGTAATCCGGTGATTTGCGAACATGTTCATGTACCTTTGCAGGCAGGCAGCAACCGCATTTTACAGCGCATGAACCGCGGTTACACCCGGGAACACTATTTGGAATTAACTAATCGCATGCGTGAACGAATACCTGGTGTAGCTATTACCAGTGATTTGATAGTAGGGTTTCCCGGAGAAGAGGAAGATGATTTTGCTGATACTCTGGATATGGTAGAAAAGGTCCGCTTTGATGCCGCTTTTACCTTTATGTACTCGCCCCGGCGGGGTACCAGAGCCGCCGAGTATACTGATCAGGTACCCTTGGAAGTTAAAAAGGCGCGGCTCAGTCAACTAAATCTCATCCAGTATCGCATAGCACGGGAAATCAATCAGGCTTTGGAAGGGAAAATCGAAGAGGTATTGGTGGAAGGCCCTAGCAAAACCGACAAAACCAAGTTAACGTCGCGGACCAGAACAAATCGAGTTGTGATAATAACCGGAAGTGAAGACTTAGTAGGGAAAATCATACCTGTACGGATAACTAAAGGAAACTCATTTTCTTTGTTTGGAGAGGTGCTGCCTACAGACTGACTCTCACCTTACATTAATGCGGCGAGGTGGGTACCACCTACGACTCTTTAGACTAGATCCTCCCTGCAGCTCAATGGGATATAAAAATGCGATGTAAACTTTTTCAATGCAAATAATTTAATTGCATATCTAATTCATGCTAGAATAGGAGAAGAATTGCAGACCAATTCTGCACAATAGTTAGGAGGATAATATATTGACTACCGAAGAAATCATCCGGTTGGCTTTTGAGTTAGGTACGGCGGTAGCTGAATCAGATGAGGTTGACCGTCTGAAAGCTTTGCAGATGAAGCTTAACCAGGATAGCAGCGCTTATGACCTGCTGATGAGATACCAAGAGGCCAAAATGAAACTGGACAACAAATATCATGATGGTTTACTGGTTACCAAGGCTGAGGAGGACCACCTCCGTATTTTGGAGCAACAATTAACTGCTAACAGTCTGATCAACGAATTGATTCAAGCTCAAGAAAGCTTCAATAACTTAATGCAAGCTGTATATTTCGCCATGAATCAGGCCATTTCCTCCAGTGCTGGGGGATGCAGTTCCGGCTGCGAAAGCTGCGGAGGAGGCTGCAGTTAGAAACAAATTTGAAAATTGATAATTTGAGTAGCTAAGGAAGGCTTAGATATCTAAGTCTTTCTTTTTGAGAGGTTTTAAGTATGGCTAAGTATACTCCTATGCTGCAACAGTATTTGGAAATAAAAAGCCAGCATCCTGATACTTTGCTATTCTTCCGTCTGGGAGATTTTTATGAAATGTTTTTTGACGATGCAGAAGTTGCCTCCCGGGAATTAGAAATTGTTTTGACCGCCCGGGATGGAGGAGATGCTGGGCGAATACCTATGTGCGGTGTTCCTCATCATTCCGCCCATACCTATATAGCCAAACTGATTTCCAGGGGTTATCGGGTAGCCATATGTGAGCAGATGGAAGATCCTCGAGAAGCCAAAGGCTTGGTCAAACGGGAAGTAGTCCGTATTATAACTCCAGGTACGGTTATTGAAGATAATATGCTTTCGGATACTGCTGCTAACTACTTGGCATCAGTATACATTGATGATGAGTCGGCCGGTCTGGCTTTTGCTGATATTTCCACTGGAGAATTCAAGATTTGTCAGTGGCATGGAAAAGATGTGCTCAGTCTGATCTATGCAGAGTTGCTCCGCCTGAATCCCAGTGAGTGTCTGATAGCTGAGGACCAACCTTCCTTATGGACGGACGAGCAGTCACACCTAACCAACCTTCCTATGGTTACAGCAGAATTTCCCCGCAGTTACAAAAATGCCTGCGAGGTATTAATGCATCATTTTAAAGTTGCCACTCTGGAAGGGTTTGGGATTAATGACAGCTACGATCTGGCTGTTTGTGCGGCAGCAGCAATCCTGAAATACCTGGAACAGACCTGTCATGCTCATTTGCATCATTTGCAGGCTATCAGCATTCATCATAATGAACAGTATATGCTTATGGATATGGCCACCCGCCGTAACCTGGAATTAACCAGCACCATTAGAGACGGCAAAAGGGAAGGCTCACTACTATCCATACTGGATTATTGTTGCACTGCCATGGGTCGGAGAAGGCTGAAGAGCTGGATCGAACTTCCTCTTCGAGATTTATCCGCCATCCAAGCAAGACATGATGCCGTCCAGGAATTGAAAGACAACCTGCAACTAAGAAGCAGCTTGCTCCAAGCTTTATCGGAGGTATATGACATGGAGCGGCTAGCTGGCAAAATAGGCAGTCAAATGGCTACTCCCCGTGATTTGATAGCACTTAAACAGTCGTTGCAAAAGGCTGAGGTAGTCAAGGAACTTTTACAGGGGACAAGCTCAACCATGCTTAAAAATATAGCCCAGCTGGATGTGCTGGCAGATATGAATGAGTTATTAACCAGGTCCATAAATGATGCTCCTCCTCTATCTTTGCGGGAAGGGGATATTATTAAAAAAGGTTATTCTCCTGAAATCGATGAACTGCGCTTAATTACCAGTCAAGGTTCTGACTGGCTGGTTGAATATGAAAACCGGGAAAAGGAACGAACCGGTATCAAATACTTAAAAGTAGCTTATAACAAAGTGTTCGGCTATTATATAGAAGTCAGCAAATCCAATCTTCATCTGGTACCGGAGGACTACCACCGTAAACAGACATTAGTGAATACGGAACGATTCATAAGCGATGAATTAAAGCAATATGAAGAACGTATTCTGGGAGCCAGGGAGAGACTCTATAATTTGGAGTATGCAGAATTCTGCCGCATACGTGAAGACTTGATAAACTACCTGCCTCGTTTGCAAAACACCGCTGAACAGATGTCCGTTCTGGATGTCCTGGTGTCTTTGGCCGAAGCTGCTTTTAACAATAATTATGTACGCCCCATCATGGATAACAGTGGCATCATTGATGCACGCTCCGCGCGCCACCCGGTAGTGGAAAAACACCTGGTAGATTCGCGTTTTGTTCCCAATGATGTTAAACTGAACCAAGAGGAATCCCGCTTTGCTATCATCACTGGTCCCAATATGGGTGGAAAAAGCACCTACATGCGTCAAACCGCTTTAATGGTGGTGATGGCCCAGATGGGAAGCTTTGTGCCCGCAGATTATGCGCGCATAGGATTAGTGGACCGGGTATTTACCCGAGTAGGTGCAGCAGATGATCTCAGTGCCGGCCAGAGTACCTTTATGGTGGAAATGGTGGAAGTGGCTAACATACTCAATAATGCTACCGCTGACAGCCTGATTATTCTGGATGAAATAGGCCGGGGTACCAGCACTTATGATGGGCTAAGTATTGCTCAGGCGGTTTCCGAATACATTGTTAGTCATATAAAAGCCCGCACCTTGTTTGCTACCCATTATCACGAGTTGACGCAACTGGAGGAAACCCTCCCGGGAGTAATCAACCTATCTGTGTCAGTCCAGGAATCCGGAGATAGCGTAATCTTTCTGAAAAGAGTCCTACCCGGACGAGCGGATCGGAGCTATGGCGTGCATGTTGCCCAGTTGGCAGGATTAAAAAGAGAAGTCATTGACCGGGCCCAGGAGATTCTGCGAGATCTGGAAACCAAGTCAGTTAAAAAACCGGTGGAAGTTGTAGAGCAACCCAGTCTATTTATGGTAGAAGATCCCATTATTCAACAGTTGCGCCGGATAAACCCTGATGAGTTAACACCCCGGGAAGCCCTGGCTTTAATATATAAATGGAAAGACGGTATTGATTGACCTACCGTATTGGGAGGTGACTTGGTTGTTAATCGGAATTGATGTTGGCGGAACTTTTACTGACGGAGTCCTTTTCAACGGTCGGGATATTGTAAAAACTATAAAACGGCCCACAGATAATAATAACCTGCAATCGGTTATGTTGGATGTGTTGGATGATCTCTTAGAGGTAGTGCCTGATCAAAAAACTGTTGAACGGATTGTACTTAGCACTACCCTGGTTACCAATCTGCTGGCTACCGGGCAGGGGAAACGCACCGCTCTTATTCTGATTCCAGGTTATGGTCTTCCTCATGCAGCTTACCACCTGTCACCTGACACCTTCTTTTTAAGTGGCGCTATTGACTTTAGAGGACGGGAAATCCAACCACTTTCCCTGAACGAAATCATTTCCCTGGCAGAAAAACTTAAAAAACAAGGTATTAAACGGGCTGCAGTTGCCGGAAAGTTTTCCAACCGCAACCGCAGCCATGAAGATCAGGTGGCTCATATACTCAAAAAGGAATATGCTGACTTGGAAGTTACTTTAAGCTGTGATATCTCCAATCGCCTTAATTTTCCCCGGAGGGCAGCCACTGCTTATTTTACGGCAATGGTCTCTCCAGAATGGCAGCATTTTGTAGATGAGGTAGAAAAGGCTCTCCAGCAAAAAGGGTTGGAAGCAGAAGTACACATTCTAAAAGCAGATGGGGGGACACTGCCGCTATCTTCCTCCCGAAAATATCCCTGTGAAACCATTTTTTCCGGTCCCGCTGCCAGTACCATGGGTGCTCTGGCTCTTACCATGGATAATCAAAATTCGCTGGTAGTAGACATTGGCGGCACTACCTCGGACCTGGCGCTGCTAGTGGAGGGACTGCCTCTGCATGCTTCCAAAGGGGCTCGCTTGCTGGGACAGTATACTCATGTAGATGCAGTATCAGTTCGTTCCATAGCTATCGGCGGTGATAGTCCCCTGGCTTTTGTCGATGGTGAACTGAGAATTTTATCTCAACGCCAGGGTCCTGCTGCTTGTTTTGGCGGAGAGACAGCTACGGTTACTGATGCTTTTAACTACCGTTTATCACTTAATCAGGGTGATATAGACCGTTCCCGGGAATATCTCCAGAAAATAGCCGATATGGCCCATCTCAAACTGGAAGATTTGTGCGACAGGATAATTAATCAAGTAGTTACTACTTTATCAGAGGCCACCCGGGAAATGTTTAAGGAATGGGAGAATGAGCCGGCTTACCGGGTATGGGAAATCGTACATCGCAAGCATTTTACCCTGGATAGAGTCGTAGGCATCGGGGCGGCAGCTTACTGTATAATTCCCCGGGTAGCTGAGACGTTAGAAGTACAGCCTTTTATACACCGCTATTCTGACGTTGCCAATGCTTTGGGTGCGGCGGTAGCTCGCCCAACTTTGTCGGTATACCTGCACCTGGACACGGAAAGATCCTTATGTGCAGTTGAACCAGGTGGAATAGTCGAAAAACGCAGCGATATAGGCAAATACCAACTGGAAGATGCCCGCCAGCTGGCAGTTAATTATTTATATGAGATGGGTAAGGTTCGGGGCATGGATGATTATCTGGAGGATTACAAGGTGTTTTTGGAGGAACAATTTAACATGATTCGGGGCTGGAGTAGAACCGGACGGTTGTTTGACGTTGGAGTTCAGATTGCTCCGGGATTAATCCAAGCCTATCAGGGGGTGGAATAATGAAACCAACTGGATTGTTATTCTTTCCGGCATTTGACTGGGCCATTTCTCCTACTCATCCGGAGCGTGAGGAGCGCTTGCTCTATACCCGGGACCAGTTATTTGAAGAGGGAATCATGGATTTGCCCGGTATTAAGGAATACAAGCCAAGGTTAGCTGAGCCCATTGATATTGCAGCAGTTCATTTTGCGGTTCCTGATCTGAACGCTCATTTATTGGAGGCTCATTTTGTTGCGGCTGGTTCCACCCTGGTAATAGCTGATGCTTTTATGAAGGGTGAGATAAAAAACGGCTTTGCTATAATCAGACCTCCGGGACATCACGCCATGAGTGTAAGTCACGGTAACCGTGGTTTTTGCAATATCAACAATGAAGCCATAATGATTGAATACCTGCGTTATCACTATGGAGTAAAAAAGGTTGCCGTTATAGATACCGATGTGCATCATGGGGACGGTACCCAGGAGATTTACTGGGATGATCCGGATGTACTGTATATATCTTTTCACCAGGATGGACGTACCCTATATCCAGGAAGCGGGTTTATAGATGAGGCTGGAGGGCCGCTGGCATATGGTACAACTATTAATGTGCCTTTAATGCCGAAAACTACAGATGAAGGTATCCATTATGTTATTGACCATTTAGTACTGCCTTTATTAGAGGAGTTTAAACCTGATCTGGTTGTCAACTCTGCCGGTCAGGATAATCATTATACCGATCCCTTGGCCGATATGCAGTTTACCGCCCAGGGTTATGCTACTTTGAATCACAAATTGGCACCTGACATTGCGGTTTTAGAAGGCGGGTACTCAGTTGAAACTGCCTTACCCTATATTAATATGGGCATTATCATGGCAATGGCTGGTTTGGATTTCAGCAATCTTCGTGAACCTGACTATGCCCGGGAAAACTTTAGAGAATCCTCTCGCAACCTGGAACTGATTAAGAAAATTGTGGAGGTCCAGCTGGAGCGTTACCGCAGCAGTCAGGAAGAGATAGAGAAGAATCGCCGCTCAAAAACAGAGTTTTTCAATGAATATAGGCGCATATTTTATGATACGGATTATATTCATGAAGAACAAAAAGTCCGCCTGCGTAACTGCCAGCACTGCTGCGGTTTTCGCATGATCGAATCCACTGCTCAACAGCGCAGCGGCAAACTATACCGGGTCATGTGCATATCAATTCCTATTAACTGTTGTCCATCCTGCCGGGATCAAGCTATCAGCAACTACCAGGACTTAATCCGCTTCGATCGCTATGATTATGTCTATTTACAGGACCGCATAGTGCGCCAGTATCGAGTGTGCCAGCCGGATCTGGAAAGGGAAGAAATAATAAAATGAAAATACACCTGCTGGACGAACATTTAATCAACAAGATTGCGGCGGGAGAAGTAATAGAAAGACCAGCTTCTGTAGTTAAGGAACTGATTGACAATGCCTTGGATGCTCAAGCTTCCCGAATTGAAATAAATTATGTTCATGGTGGTATTGATACAATAGAAGTGGAAGACAATGGCCATGGTATTGAGGAAAGCGACCTCCCTCAAGCTTTTATGCGTCATGCTACTAGCAAAATAGCCTTAGAAGCTGATTTGTACAACATTAATACTTTGGGGTTTAGGGGTGAAGCTCTGCCCAGTATTGCCTCGGTAGCCCGGGTGGAGGTTTTTACCTGCCCGCCTGATCATACGGGAATGTATGCCTGTTATGAAGGGGGAATTCTTAAAGCGATGGAGGCTGCTTCCTGCCCTCCTGGAACCCGTATCAAGGTAAGAGATCTCTTTTTTAATACCCCCGCCCGTAGAAAATTCTTAAAAAGCCCAGTCAGTGAAGGCAACCACATTCACGACCTGGTAGCCCGTTATGCTTTGGCCTGGCCGGAGGTTTCCTTTACTCTAAAAAGCAATCGTAAAATTTATTTCAAGACTCCCGGCAACGGTTCAATCAGGGATGCTGCCATGTCCGTATATGGTGGTGAATTCGTAAAAACTCTTTTGGATATATCATATAAGGGCGATCGTTACCAATTAGAGGGTATGATATCCCCACCGGAAACCACCCGCCAAAACCGTCGCAGCCAACTGCTGTTTGTCAATAAACGTCCAGTCCGCAGCAGTTTGCTGTATAAAGCTATTGATACTGCTTACCAGGGTTTGCTTCTATCCCGGGAATATCCGGTTGTCATACTTAACCTGTCTGTACCGCCGGAACTGGTGGATGTTAATGTTCACCCTCAAAAATGGGAAGTAAAGTTTGCCGATGAGAAACAAGTTTTCTCCCTGATAAGGGAGCTGATAGTAGACCGCCTTTCCGGTCATGATCGCTCCGCCCTGGCCGCCTGGGATAGAAACTTGGCTAGCAACTGGGATAGAAATAAACTTAGTAATACTTCTTCATACTGGCGAGCTTCACATGGATCCGTAGATTTTTCCACCGGAGAACTGCTGCTTCAGGACTCTGAAATCCCCATGCCTTTGTATACTGGCCATCAACCGGATGCCAGCAAGGGGCCCGAATCCGGTCCGGAGATATCCTCACCGATAAAGATACTGGGGCAATTGTTGCAGTCGTATATCCTGGTGGAAAAAGATGATGGCCTATGGATAATTGACCAGCATGCAGCTCATGAAAGAATTCTTTTTAATCGCTTACAACAACAGTACCAGCATGTCATTCCCGGCAGTGAATTGTTGTTTCCTATAAATTTGAATATCTCCACCCGCCAGGCTGATCTACTGGAGTCAGAAGAGGAAAAGTTGGCGATGATGGGTTTTGTATTCGACCGGGTAGGGCCGGCATCGATATTAATCCGGCAAGCTCCCAGCCAAATTCAGGGGCAGGAGTCGGAAGTAATAATGGAATTGCTGGATCTGCTGGAAAATGGAAACCCTGCTGACTTTCGCAGGGAAGCTATGATGAGGATAGCCTGCCGCCAAGCTATTAAAGCCGGGGATTATATGTCTATTTCTGAAATGAAGGCTTTGGTGAAGGATCTTATCAGCCAGGAGCAGTACCAGCACTGCCCCCATGGAAGACCTACTTTAATGAAAATCGGGCAAAATGATTTGGAACGGATGTTCAAGCGGGCTTAAATATTTTACGGAGGCTGAATGAAAATTGAATTTGATTGTCACCAGTCCCTTGGCAGCTGAAACTAAGTCTGCTGAATTGGAGCAGTTTTTGACAGATATTGATTTACCTTACGTGCCGCGCGGCCGAAAAAGTCTGCCTAAGCTTATGCAGGAATACCAGGCCGATGGGGTGGTGGTATGGAAAGTGGACGGCCCAGTTTTATATTTCGATAATGAACAATTTTTCTTTCACCCCAATATGGCCAAAATTCGCATAGGTGCTTTCCGCAAACAGGGCCAGGTTGATCCTATGATAGAAGCCTGCGGTTTAAAGGCAGGAGATAGATTTCTGGATTGCACCCTTGGTTTAGGTGCTGATGCTATTGTTGCTGCCTACTTTACTCGGACCAAGGTGATGGGATTGGAATCATCACAAGTCATAACCGCCATAATCAAATGGGGAATGCGTCAATTTCATAGTGACATTTCCTGGCTCAGTGAGCCTATCCGTAACATTGAGGTAATACATGCTGATCATTATGAATTTTTGGCTCAGCTGGATAGTAAGAGTTTTGATGTAGTTTACTTTGATCCTATGTTTCGCCAGCCCCTGTTAAAAAGCCAACCGCTCTCACCTTTGCGCCGCCTAGCCGATCCCCGTCCCTTATCTAGGGATACCATCAAACAGGCCTGCCGTGTAGCCCGTTCCCGGGTTGTAGTTAAGGAAAGATATCAAGGGGAAGAATTTAAACGGCTGGGTATTGAAATAATCCATTCTACCTCCGGCCAATTAGCATATGGGATAATAAACGTTAGTTGATATCCTAAACACATCTGAGGTGAAGACCGTGCTTAAATTAGCTGCTCTGGTGGGACCTACCGCGGTAGGGAAAACCGAATTAGCTATACCACTGGCCCAACGTCTAAATGCTGAGATTTTATCTTGTGACTCCATGCAAATATACCGGGGCATGGATATTGGAACTGCCAAAGCATCCAGGGAAGAACAGAATATGGTACCCCATCATCTAATAGATATTGTGGATGTGGACCATAATTTTACCGTCGCCGAATATCAGAATAAAGCCCAGCAGTTGATTGAAGAGATAAATCAGCGCGGAAAGATCCCTATGTTGGTAGGAGGCACTGGACTATACTATCAGGCGGTAGTTGATAATTACAGTTTTTATCCCATGGCCACCCGTCAGGACATCCGCCAGCGTTTACAGCTTGAATCTGCTGAAAGGGGATTGGAACAGCTTTTCGCACATTTAACGAAAATTGATCCTGATTATGCTCAGCGTATCAGCCCCCAGGATGAAAAACGCATTATTCGTGCCTTGGAGGTGTATGAACTTACTGGAATACCCTTTTCCAAACAGCAGAATCGACAACGCAATACATACAATCTGGCAGCGGTGGGACTCTACCTAAAAAGAGAGATTCTTTACCAGCGCATAAATGAACGAGTTGATAAAATGTTAACCCAAGGCCTCATTGATGAGGTAAGTGAATTTCGTGAACGTGGGTATGGACTGCATAATAACGCCATGCAGGCTCTGGGATACAAGCAGGTACTTTACTATCTGGATGGATTAATGTCTTATCAGGAAATGGTGGAAGCTATCAAAAAAGAAACCCGTCGTTTTGCCAAAAGACAGTACACCTGGTTTAAACGCGATCAAAGAGTTAAATGGTTCGACATAACTCAGGATTCACAAGAAGTACTAGTGGAAAAAATATATCATTATATGGCAGGACAATTATTAAGAACGTAGAAACTATTAACTTAACGAGCATTGGAAATGGGGGTCAAAACCTTAATGAGTAAGGGTCAACTTAATCTACAGGATGCATTCTTGAACCAGGTAAGAAAAGAAAAAACACCAGTTACCATATATCTGGTAAATGGATTTCAAATAAAAGGGATGGTCAAGGGATTTGACAACTTTACAGTTATAGTGGAATTAGAACAAAAACAGCAGTTAATATATAAACATTCCATTTCGACCGTGGCCCCCTTAAGGCCTATTGGCAATTTGGACCTAAAAAACGACGATGATTAAAGCCCGGGCAACCGGGATTTTAATTTTAAAACACATTCCTTTTGCCAGGAGTGTGTTTTTTTGTCTTTTAAAAGGGTACATAAAATCCATTTTACATATTGCCTATTGATTTACTAGGGATTATAATGGCAAGGAAAGGAGCGATACGACTATGCATGACACCAGAAGTAGAGAATTAATGGATGAAATAATAGATTTAAAGAAGCAAAATAATGTATTTTTGCTGGCGCATTACTACCAGCGCCCGGAAATACAGATGATTGCTGACTACGTAGGAGATTCTTATGCTATGGCCCTTGCTGCCCGTAATTGTTCTCAATCTACTATTCTGGTGGCGGGAGTGGATTTTATGGCAGAAACTGCTGCTGTTCTCTGTCCTGACAAGACTATCCTAACTCCAGAGCCCCTGGCTACATGCCCTATGGCTAATAGCGTAAATATAGAAGATATTCTTAAATACCGGCAAGAACATCCTGATGCGGTTATCGTTAGTTATGTGAACACTCCAGCTGAAGTCAAAGCTGTCAGCGATGTGTGCTGTACATCATCAAACGCTGCCAGAATTGTTGCCCAGTTTGCCCCAGATAAGCAGGTACTGTTTGTTCCTGACCAGCATTTAGGCAACTATATTGCTGAAAAGCTAGGCCGTCATATGGAAGTATATTATTCAGAGTGTCCGACTCACCAGCGGGTTACTGTGGAGCAACTTGATCAGTTAAAAGAACAGTATCCTGAAGCTGCCATACTGGTACATCCTGAATGCCGCAAGGAGATTCGTGATAGAGCTGACTATATTGGCAGTACCTCTGGAATAATTGACTATGCTGAGAAATCTAATCACCAGGTTCTAATAATAGTTACTGAATCAGGTATAATGCACAGTATCTCCGAAAAATGTCCAAACAAAAAAGCTATCCTGGCTTCTCAGGAATTGATATGTCCTAATATGAAAAGTATTACCTTGGAAAAAATCTATCATTCCATAGTAAATAATGAAACCATTGTTGAAGTTTCCGAAGACACCCGTATTAAATCTGTGGCTGCTTTGGAGAAGATGATCGAGTGGGCATCAAGAGATATTGCGTAAAAATGGATCTACCGTGAGTTTTATAAAGGAGATGAGTATATGCGATTGTCAACCAAAGGGCGATATGGCCTTAGAGCTATGATTGAAATCGCTTCCCGTCAGCATGAAGGTCCGGTCCCCACTCACGTTATTGCTGAACACCAGGACTTATCTGAACGCTATCTGGAGCAGCTTTTGACACCTTTGAAGCAGGCTGGCTTGGTAAAAAGCGTACGAGGAGCTCAGGGAGGCTATATGCTGGGCAGAGATGCTACCGCTATCACTGCTGGCGATATAATCCGTGTTCTGGAAGGTCCTATTGCTCCCGTAGATTGTATTAGCGAAATGTATCCACAGGAATGCGAAAGATCTAGCCGGTGTCCCACCCGGGAAATTTGGCAGCGCATACGAGATTCCATTAGTGAAATACTAGACTCTTATACTCTCCATGATTTGGTTATTAAATCGCGCTCTATGGCGCAAGAAAGCAGGCTTTAGACATGGAAGGAGCTGTTTTATGATGAAAGTTTATATGGATCATAGTGCTACTACTCCCATACATGACCAAGTATTAAAAGCCATGATTCCCTACTTAAACGATAGGTTTGGTAATCCATCCAGTGTTTATTCCCTGGGACAGGAAGCTCGCCAAGCTGTAGAACAAGCCCGCAGTCAGGTGGCAGCTCTAATTAACAGCCCTGCTGGGGATATTATTTTTACCGGTGGAGGAACCGAGGCCGATAATCAAGCCTTGATTGGCTATGCTTTATCCAACCAGGATAAAGGACGCCATATTATTGTAAGTGCCGTTGAACATCATGCGGTATTGGAAACCGCTCAATTCTTAGCCAAACATGGTTTTGACTTAACTATTGTTCCGGTAGACAACCAGGGAACAGTTCACCCTGATTACCTTAGGGAAGCCATGCGGCCTGATACCATATTGGTCTCCATCATGCATGGCAATAATGAGGTAGGTACCATACAACCAATACAAGAGTTGGCGGAAATTGCTCATCAGGGTGGAGCAGTTTTTCATACCGATGCGGTACAGACAATAGGTAAGATTCCTGTAGATGTAAAGAGTTTAAATGTAGATATGCTGTCCCTTTCTTCCCACAAAATATATGGTCCTAAAGGAGTAGGCTGCCTCTATGTACGTAAGGGCATACGCTTGTCTAGTTTTATCCATGGGGGCGGGCAGGAACGACATCGCAGAGCGGGAACGGAGAACGTTCCTGGAATAGTAGGCCTGGGTTGTGCCGCGGAAATAGCTCAACAGGAAATGGCCCAGGAATCTAAGCGCTTACATCATTTGGCAACTAAATTAGCAGATGGAATTCTCCAGTCGATACCAGATACTTATTTAACTGGTCATCCCCATAATCGCATTCCCGGCCATGTAAGTGTGTGTTTCAAGTATGTTGAAGGGGAATCGATATTGCTAATGCTGGATCACATGGGAGTCATGGCCTCTAGTGGTTCGGCCTGTACTTCGGGTTCTCTGGAACCCTCTCATGTACTTCTGGCCATGGGTTTTCCCCATGAAATAGCTCATGGTTCACTGAGATTAACTCTAGGAAAAGGCAATAGTGAGGAGCAGGTAAATTATGTATTGGAAACGCTTCCACCAATAATTGAAAGATTGCGAGCAATGTCGCCCCTGAAATAGAAAGGAGGATTATCTGATGTATACCTCAAAAGTGATGGATCATTTCATGAACCCGCGTAATGTTGGTGAACTTGAGCAGGCCGATGGCATTGGTGAAGTAGGTAACCCGGTTTGCGGGGATATTATGCATATAGAAATCAAAGTGAATGATAATAAAATCGAAGACATCAAATTTAAAACTTTTGGCTGTGCGGCGGCCATTGCCACCAGCAGTATGGTTACCGAATTGGTAAAGGGTAAGACTCTGGAAGAAGCCGAACAAGTCACTAATCGTCTGGTTGCTGAAGCCTTGGATGGTCTACCTCCGCAAAAAATGCACTGTTCTAATTTGGCAGCCGATGCTCTACACCAAGCTATTCAGAATTATTACCGTAAAGGCGGGGCGAATGAATAACAAGAAGGGTATTGTTGCAAATGGCCGATCGAGTGTTTGTGGCTATGAGCGGTGGAGTAGACAGCTCGGTAGCAGCACTGTTATTGAAACGACGAGGTTACGAGGTAACAGGAATAACCATGCAGGTTTGGCCTCAGGAGGCAGATAACAGCCGGGCTTGCTGCAGCTTGGATGCAGTCAATGACGCCCGCCAGGTAGCTTGGAAGTTGAATATACCTCACTATGTGCTAAACTTTCGAGACGAATTTCAGTGCAAAGTGATTGATAAATTTTGTAATGAGTATCTTCGCGGACATACCCCTAATCCCTGCATAGACTGCAATCGATATATTAAATTTGATAGCTTGTTAAACAAGGTTTTGGCTATGGGATGTAATTATCTGGCCACGGGCCACTATGCCTTAATTAAATGGAACTCGACCAGGCAGGAATGGGCTCTTTATCAAGCTGTCGATAAAAGCAAAGATCAAAGCTATGCTTTGTTTCGAATGAACCAGTTTCAATTGGCACATACCATATTGCCGAACGGTGAGTATACCAAGTCAGAAATCCGAGCACTGGCCCGGAAAGCAGGACTGCCGGTAGCAGATAAGGAAGAAAGCCAGGAAATCTGTTTTGTTCCAGCTGGGAAACACTATGCTGAGTTTATTTGCGATTATAAACCTTTTCCAGTTCAACAAGGGCGCTTTATAACTTTAGCCGGGGAAGATCTGGGACCTCATGAGGGTATACATCGATATACTATCGGTCAGCGGCGGGGATTAGGATTACAGGCTGGTGTTCCCTTATATGTTATCGACATTGACTATGAAAGTCATAACATTCTGGTAGGAACCGAAGAGGAACTATATAAACAAGTTTTTTACGCAGGAGACATACACATGATCTCTGATATCAAACCTGATTTCCCTATAGAAGCTGAAGTCAAAATTCGTTACAATGCTCTTCCTCAAAAAGCTGTGGTTCGCATATCCAATCAACAACGGCTGGAAATTGAGCTAAGAAAACCTCAGAAAGCTATTACCCCTGGCCAGTCTGTGGTTATTTACCAGGGTCAGCAAGTTTTGGGAGGAGGGACTATTGAAAAATTTAGTAAATAATAAGGAATACTGGAGGGGATAGATATGGTATACCAGAACATAGGTGAACTGATCGGACGCACCCCTATTGTGCGTATAGATTCGCCAACTACATCTAACCTTGATTTGTTTATTAAACTGGAAAGCTTTAATCCAGGGGGAAGTGTTAAGGACAGGATCGCCCTGGGTATGATTCTGGATGCTGAGCAAAAGGGAAAACTGTTTCCCGGGGCTACCCTGATTGAACCTAGCAGCGGCAATACCGGCATTGCTCTGGCTATGCTGGGCGCCACTCGGGGTTATAGGGTTATACTGGTTATGCCGGAAACCATGAGTATAGAAAGAAGACATCTTATGAAAGCTTATGGTGCTGAGATAGTTCTTACTCCTGGTGCCGAAGGAATGAGCGGTGCAGTACGCAAAGCCCAGGAATTGTGCCAGGAACATCCCGACTGGGTTATGCTGCAACAGTTTGAGAACCCTGCTAATCCAGCCTTTCATTATCAAACTACCGGCCCTGAAATATACGAGGCGCTGGAGGGCCAGCTGGACTATTTGGTTTCCGGGGTAGGCACAGGGGGGACTCTTACCGGTGCGGGAAGATATCTTAAAGAAAGAATACCTGAACTTAAAGTAATAGCCGTGGAACCCTATGATTCTTCAGTTTTATCTGGAGAACCACCCGGTCCCCATCGTATTCAGGGAATAGGAGCAGGTTTTATTCCTCAAGTTCTTGATATTGAATTAATTGATCGGATCATCAGAGTGCGTAATGA
Organism: Bacillota bacterium; assembly: GCA_029550685.1. Lineage (GTDB taxonomy): Bacteria > Bacillota > Syntrophomonadia > Syntrophomonadales > Syntrophomonadaceae > DTU018. The sequence goes on along the minus strand of JAKPGY010000032.1, from coordinate 9,834 downwards.
AGAAGCTTTTGAGGCAGCTCGATCTCTAGCCAGAAAACAGGGAATCTTAGTGGGGATTTCGTCTGGGGCAGCAGTTTGGGCAGCATGGCAAATTGCCCAACAGGCTTCTCCTGGTCAACGTATACTAGCTATTGCGCCAGATACCGGTGAACGCTATCTGAGTATGGATGTATTTGCTGATTAACCTGCGAAGTAATAATTGAGCAGTAATGTTAAAATATCACCACTTCTGTCTACTTGGCATATATTAAGATAGACTATTAAGAAGTGGTGATTTTTTTGGAAATCTCTATGCGCTATAATGTCAGCAGTGCCAATAATACAGAGTATATTAATTCCGCATCCAATCCATTTCCTAAAACCGATGCTTTTAAGGAACTGGAGAGTTTAATTGGATTAAAAGACGTAAAAAGGGTTCTCGCTGAGGTTACTGCCTTTTCCCTTATACAGTCCCGCCGCAGCCAAATGCAGCTTAAAGCTTGCCCTAATGCTCTGCATATGGTTTTCAAAGGTAATCCGGGTACCGGTAAAACTACCGTAGCTCGCATATTAGGACGCATATTTAAGGATATTGGCATCTTAAGCAAAGGGCAGCTGGTAGAAGTGGAGCGGGCGGATTTAGTGGGAGAATATATCGGTCATACTGCACAAAAAACCCGGGAAATGTTGAAAAAATCCCTGGGAGGAATTATGTTTATTGACGAAGCCTATACTTTGGCTCAAGGCGGGGAAAAGGACTTCGGGCGCGAGGCGGTGGCAACCCTTGTAAAGGCTATGGAGGATCATCGTGATAATTTAGTTATTATCCTGGCCGGCTATTCCTATGAAATGGATCGTTTCCTGCGTTCCAACCCCGGTCTGCGTTCTCGTTTTCCAATTCATATAGATTTTCCAGACTATAATGTAGAGGAACTTTTCTCAATTGCTATTCAGATGTATGCTGAAAGAGATTATGAATTAACCAGCGGCTGCCGCTGGAAATTAAAGAATCACCTGCAGGAGTTTGTGCGCCAGCGGCACCCTCACAGCGGCAATGCCCGCTATGTGCGTAATCTGGTTGAAAAGTCCATTCGCTTGCAGGCCTTGCGCATCATAGATCAAGAACCTTTGCGGCGTAAGGAACTGGTTACTATTGAGGAAGTAGACTTGCCTGATCCGGAAATATTAAGCAGTTAAGCTAGGAAGGTGGTACAATTATTGCAGTCAGCTAGATTAATAAAGCAGATAGAACAAAAACTGCGCGATAAATACCAGGAGTTGGAAGAGACCGCTTATATTAATCATATTCGAGTTTTACATTCGTTCCAACAGCATAGAATCCACGATATACATTTTCAATCTTCCTCTGGATATGGCTATGGTGACAGCGGGCGCGACACTTTGGAAAAGGTATATGCTGACATTTTCCACGCAGAAAGTGCTCTGGTGCGTTCCCAAATTGTATCCGGCACTCATGCTATTTCTGCCTGTTTGTTTGGTCTGCTTAAACCTGGTGAACAATTGGTCTCAGCGGTGGGCCCCCCCTATGATACTCTCAAAAGGGTAATCGGTTCTGAAAAACCATTGCCGGGCAGCCTGACAGATAGGGGTATCATCTACAAGGAAGTGCCTCTTACACCAGATTTAAAAGCGAATCTCAAATTATTACCTGATTACATAACCCCCCAGACGCGAATGGTATTGATTCAAAGGTCAAGAGGCTATAGTCTTCGTCCGGCTGTGGATTTGAATACTATTAAGGAAATGGTAACAGCCATTCGTTCGTGTAATGCAGATACCATAATAATGGTAGATAATTGTTATGGTGAATTTGTTAACACTGTGGAGCCAACTGACTGTGGAGTTGACTTAATGGCGGGTTCACTTATTAAAAATCCGGGAGGAGGATTGGCTGTATCCGGCGGTTACATCGTTGGCAAGAGCCAACTGGTAGATCAGGTTGCTGATTATCTTACCGCTCCCGGTCTGGGCAGGGAATTAGGGGCCAGTTTGGGACAGAATCGTCTATTATATCAGGGATTGTTTATGGCTCCTCATACTGTACTGCAAGCTCTTAAAGGAGCGGTGTTAGCCGCAGCAGTTTTTGAAAACCTTGGTTTTGAAGTAAGCCCTGGCTGGTCAGAAGAACGTTCAGATATTGTACAAGCTGTTATCCTCAGAAACCCTGAGCAAATTAGACAGTTTTGCCAGATTGTCCAGCAATCATCACCGGTGGACAGCGATGTGCATTTGGAATTTGCAAATGTGCCAGGTTATTCTGACCAGATTATTATGGCTGCCGGAACCTTTATACAGGGTTCATCTATCGAGCTATCCTGCGATGCTCCTCTGAGACCTCCTTATGCTGTTTTTATGCAGGGTGGCCTCAGTTATGAACATGTCCGTTATGTAGTAGAACGCTTGGTAGAAGAATTTGCAGGCAGTAAGGAGAATCATTATGGATAATGTGGTATTAATTCTGGTGATTATTGCCATGGTTATTGGTGCCGCTGGAACCGTATTGCCGGTACTACCTGGTATTCCGTTCATATTTGCGGCAATTATATGTTATGGTTGGTTTGAAGGTTTTCACGTAATTACCCCTAATTACTTGATAATTTTGGGAATACTAACCCTGCTATCCATGTTATTCAGCTATCTGGCCACGGTATTGGGAGCTCGACATTTTGGCTCCGGTAAATGGGGAAGCATAGGAGCTGTTATAGGGTTGGTTTTAGGACTATTTCTCTTTCCGCCCCTGGGTTTGCTAGTAGGTCCTTTATTAGGAGCGTATCTAGGTGAATACTTAAGCCAAAAGGATTCCGTGCAAGCCTTCCGAGCAGCAGTGGGAGCCTTAATCGGATTGTTTTCAGGAATAGTATTCAATCTTTTGATAGCTTTGGGTATGATTGTCTCCTTCTTAGTAAAAGTGTTTTGATTGCGGGACAACCTGATATATGTTAATCTATTGAAATTAAACCAGCCTGTTTGTTTTTGGAGGGATCATATTGGACAAGGAATCCATCTTACGTATCGCTGCTGACAATGATGTAAAGTTTATTAGACTACAATTTACCGATATCCTGGGGGTAATGAAAAGCATCTCTATTACCGTTGATCAACTTGAAAAGGCTCTGGATGGCGAGTTGATGTTTGACGGTTCTTCTATCGAAGGCTTTGTCCGTATTGAAGAATCAGATATGTACCTGCGGCCAGATCCCGACACATTTCTGATATTACCCTGGAACAACTCAACTTCTTCCGGTAAAACCGCCCGGTTGATCTGCGACATTTACGATCCTGACAATAAACCCTTCGAAGGATCGCCACGGTATGCTCTGAAAAAAGTGCTGCAAGAAGCCAAAGCAATGGGATATACCATGTATGTTGGGCCCGAACCGGAATTTTTCCTATTTCAATTAAATGAAAATGGTGTCCCCACCCTGGAGACTAATGATAAAGCCGGTTATTTTGATTTGCCACCGGTTGATAAGGGTGAGGATGCCCGGCGGGATATGGTGGAAACTCTGCAAAGCATGGGCTTTGAGATCGAAGCCTCCCATCATGAAGTAGCTCCGGGACAGCACGAGATTGACTTCAAGTATCAAGAGGCTCTGACCACTGCAGACAGCATTGTTACTTTCCGCATTGTAGTTCGCACGGTGGCACAGCAACATGGTCTCCATGCCACTTTTATGCCCAAACCTATTTATGGTATTGCTGGTTCGGGTATGCATCTCCATGTTTCACTTTTTAAGGATGATGTAAACGCTTTTTACGATCCGACTGCTGAAGACGGATTAAGTGAGGTGTGCCGCAGTTTCCTGGCAGGAGTATTAAAACATGCCCGGGCTATTTCGGCCATTACCAGCCCCACAGTTAATTCCTACAAAAGGTTGGTACCTGGCTACGAAGCGCCGGTATATATTGCCTGGTCCTATCGTAACCGCAGTCCGCTAATCCGTATCCCGGCCAGGCGGGGTATTGGTACTCGCATTGAATTGCGCAATCCCGATCCTACTTGCAACCCGTATTTAGGATTGGCTGTGGTGCTTAAAGCTGGCCTGGAAGGTATACGTTCCCATCTAAAACCCCCGGCACCAGTTGAGCAGAATATTTATGAAATGGACCTGGCTACCCGTAAAATGAATAATATTGAATCCCTTCCGGAAAACCTGTATGAAGCTATTAATGAACTGCGCCAGGATAAGCTGATCCAGGAGGCATTAGGGGAACATATTTTCTCTCGCTTTGTTCTGGCTAAAATCAAAGAATGGGAGCATTACAGCTCCCGGGTTTATGACTGGGAAATCAACGAGTACCTGGAAAAATTCTAAGCAGTCCTTTCAACATTAAGAGGCCTTTTAGGCCTCTTCAGCGTGTCAAAAAAGCTATCAGAAGTTGGGTATTTGAGATTGCCACGCCCCTTTGGGGCTCGCAATGACCCAAACGATGGCTTCCGGTTCTGTCATCGGCCGTTCCGGCACTACCGATGTTCACTATCGTTCACGGCTAATGTTGCGAGGAGCATAGCGACGTGGCGATCTATTTAAATGGACTTCTTCGACAGTCTGAGAGGCTTTTAAAAGCCTCTTTTTCTCGGACCGTGCCAGAGGATAGGGATCGTCTGTACTTAAAAGGGTAAACCGAACTCCTTGCGGCCTGATCGTATGGTGGTATACTATGAGGATGGCATTCCCATGCATCAGATAATTGCTGGTACCCGCTCGTAACCATACCTCTTAACAGGCCGGGCATATAAGCATATGCGGTAATTTCATTCGATAACTTACCCAACCAGGTAACTGAGCGGACCGTAATAACAGGAGAGGAACCCGTTAGTGAGAACTGCACAGGTAAAGACTATTTTAAAAGCAGTAGTGGGCATCGCAGTCGGACTTATAATCGCGGTGCAGAAACCTCCTACTGGTTTGACTATTGAAGGTATGCAGGCACTGGGGATAGTAGCCTGGGCTGTTACCTGGTGGGTACTTGCAGTTGTACCCGAATACGTTACCGCTATGCTGATGGGTACTTTCTTCGTGCTGTTCAAACTGGTGGAATTTCCTCAAGCCTTTGCCTCTTTCTCCGGCAGTACCATGTGGCTGTTGATGAGTGCCCTGGGTCTGGGAGCAGCTGTAGCCAAAAGCGGTCTGCTGCAAAGAGCTGCTCTCTTGATAATGAACCGCTTCCCCCTGCATTTTAAGGGACAGGTTTTAGGATTGTTAGGCGTAGGCCTGGTAACTGCACCCTTCATTCCCAGTACTAATGCCAAAGTAGCCATGCTGGCCCCTCTTACCAAAGCTATCAGTGATGCTATGGGTTATGAACGCAAAAGTCCGGCTGCAGCCGGATTATTCGGAGCTATGTTCACCGGCGTATGCAACATGGCACCTCTCTTTATCAGCGCTTCAGCAATTGGCTTCCTAATACAAGGCCTGCTGCCTTTAGAAACAAGGAACCAGTTCACCTTTGCCTACTGGCTGCTTTGTGCACTCCCTTGGACAGTGGTTATGAGTGTTTTAAACTATCTGGCTATCATTTGGCTTTATAAACCAGCCCATGAAAAGCACCTCAGCAGCGACTATATCAAGCAACAGCTGCAACAGCTGGGCCCCATGCAAGGAAGGGAGAAATATACCGCAGCGGTGGTATTACTTACTTTTGGGTTGTGGGCTACCGAATCTCTGCACGGGATTTCTCCCACCGTGGTAGCAATGATTAGCTTATGTGTGCTCATTGGTGGCGGGATGATGACCAGGGAAGATTTCCGCAGCAGCATACCCTGGGATTCCCTGATATTTATCGGGGCCACTATCAGCCTCAGTGTGGTTTTTGCTGCTTTGGACATAAACAGCTGGGTAGTAAGCATTTTTTCACCCGTTATTGCCCACTTTGCCGGCAATATATACCTGTTCATTCTGGTTTTATCCCTGGTAACCTATGTGGTACGGGTGATATTGGTTTCGCAAATGGCCTATATCAGTATATTCCTGGTGTTTTTAGTGCCTCTGGCTGTCAATGTGGGCATTAATCCCTGGGTGGTAGGGTTTATCCTGTTCGCCACCGTGAATGGCTGGCTGTTTTTCTTTCAGAATCCTATTTTCTTGACCGCTTTCTATGCTGCCAATGGCGACTTCATAGAACACCATCAGACCATAAATCTCTGCCTGGCCTACATGGTAATCGCTGTTCTTGGCCTCTTCGCCAGTGTGCCCCTGTGGCAGATACTCGGCCTGGTACCGTAAAAAATAATTAGGCACTAACTATTGACATCACTCCCATAAGGAATATGAGGATCAAGCTCAGGCGATGGAACAGAGGACCATCCATCTTGGTCCCTACTTTACTGCCCAGGATGATGCCTATTGCTCCTACCAGGACACTAGGCAGGATGGCTGCAGAATACTGGAATACCTGAGGGGTCAGCAGCCCGCCCCAGTAGAGTGCCGGCAGAGTAATAATGTTGGTGAGCATAAAATAAAAGGCCAGATTCGCCCGGAAGACCTGCTTTTCCAGGTCTTGATTGCTGTAAAAGAGGATTACCGGAGGACCGCTCATGGTTATGCTTCCGTTCAGAAGCCCGCTGATAAAACCAGCCACCGCATTCCCCAGTTTTTCGTTTTTTATATGCACCCGGTAACCGGTATATAGAGCCCAGGCGGAGATAATAACGATTATCCCTATACCTATTTTTAATATGGACTCATCCAGGACAAGCAGCAGAACCGTACCCAGGGGAATTCCTAATATGCCTGCCCCTACCAAGTACTGCATATCTTTGAGGTCCAGGTGTTTATAAATAGGCAGCAGCACCAGGCCGTTGATGAATACCCCGTAGATTATCAAAACCGGAACCAGCACCTGCAGGGGAAAGATCAAATTCAGCAATGGCACCGCTACCAGAGCGAAACCAAAGCTGGTGATACCCAATATAAATGAAGCCAGAAATATAATGGCAGTAACCAGCAACAACGTACCCGTGCTAAGCAAGGTATTATCTCCTTATATATACAATTCATAAACAACCCCCAATCATATTAGCATCAAGTGGACGGTTATGTCATCGTGGGAGAGAAGTCCAGCTTTGTCATCGCGAGGAGCGAAGCGACGTGGCGATCTGTTAACTCAAACCGTTAATTGACATAGAGATTGCCACGCGCTACGCGCTCGCAATGACATAATTGGAAGCTATTTTCACAGCAATGACACAAAGGGTGACTTTTCCTTCATCATGGTCTATTTTACTGGTGACAATTGCTAGACTCCTTCGGGACGCAGCAATCTCAAGAGTGGCCTGGGCCAGTAACGGCTTGGCAGGAGTATTGACAGCTACACTCGTGGCGGAATTAGGACAGGTGTATAATAATGGTAACTTGTTTAATCAGATAGATGACCTTTTGTTTTAGAGGGGGTTCTCTATGGCGAGATACCGTAAGATATGTTCACTGCTTTTGGTTTTGTATATTTTAGTATTCTGTTGTGCTGGATGTTTCTCCTTACCTATAGCCACCAATACTTCCCAGCAAATCGTCTATACCGGTTACGGGGCAAATGGTGTAGTAAGTGGTTCCCTGCATATACTGGAGATTGGGAAAGACAAGATAATCCTCGATGCAGGTCTATTTTATGGGGATGATGGAGACAATGCCCCACCATTAGATGAAAATGTTTTAGACGGTATCTCTGCTATAGTTATCAGCCACGCTCACCTTGATCATATTGGAAGACTTTTGGAGGTTGTGGATCTAGGCTACTCAGGACCAATCTATTGTACCCAACCTACCCGGGATCTGTTACCGGTCATGCTGCGAATGGAAGCCAGATACGGGGATTTCGGACCTGAAACATTTTATTACTCGAATCGCAGTAAGCTGAATAATGACAAACAGGGCAAACATACTGCTGCCCATCTATATCGTCAATGCCAATATGGACGCCAGATCAGCGCAGAGAATCGTAGAGAAATCTTTTGCAGCAGAGAGGATCTGGAGGAAAGGGGATTTTATCTTTGTAAAGCTTGTGCTGATCAACACGTCAGCACAGTTATGGATCTTATCAGAACAGTGCCCCTTAATACTAAGCGGCAGATAAGCAGCAATTTAACCATCGAATTCCTTAACACTCCTCACTTGCCTGGCTCCGCAATGGTACTTATACACAATAAAATGAGCCAGCAGACCGTTCTTTACACAGGTGATGTCGGCAGCGGGTCGTCTCGCTATCTGCCTGCTCAAACACCGGTTCAGGAGGCCGATTACGCTATTGTGGAGGGAACTTATGGAACTTCAGATTATTTTAGCACCGAGGCTGATCGCATCCAGTTTCAGAAATTCATCGGCGACTGCATAAGAGCGAATAAGAGGGTTATTATTCCGGCTTTTGTACTGGATCGTTCCCAGCAAGTATTAGGAGAGATTTCAAGGGGCATGGATAACGGATATATACCGTCCAGCACACCAGTTAAAGTGTTTAGTCCAAGTACTGCACAGATCAACCACATATATGCACAAATATTTACTGATCAAGATTATAAGGAGTTTTTCGCTGCTGATTATTATGAGTACGGACCTTTTAAGCCGGTTTTCGAAGAGTACGACCAAGTCCATCAGGTAGATTATGGAGAGATAGCTGTAGCCTCCTCTGGCATGGCTGACAGCACTTACTCCAGGGAGTTTGTTAAGCAATGGATTTCTGATCCGCAGACCGTTTTTATATTTGTTGGCTATCAGGATCCGGATACTTTAGGGGGTAAGCTCACTGGCTCTGACTTAGACAAGCTAATTGTAGATCAAGAGGAATACATAGTTGCAGCAGAAGTTAAAAAGTTTAATTGCTTTAGTGGGCATGCGAATTACCTGCAAATAAAAGCACTATTACAGGAGATAAAAGGCCTACAGAGTGTAATTATTGTACATTCTGATAAACCAGTGGCTGAAGAACTGAAACTGACCTATGAAGCCGATCTACCTTATATCCGCTTCATGCATCCCGAAAGCGGGGAGAGAATTTATCTAAATGAATAATAAAAACAGGTTGTAGGACCAACCGCGGAAGGTAAGGATAATGAGAGAAAAAGGTTATATAGTCACTGCTTCAATTCGCCATGCCAAACAAATAAAATGCAATGAGATATGGCAGATAACTAGGTCAGACAAAACAATCCCTGGAGCAATATGGGTTCCTGAATTGGCTCCCAGTTGGAGTTTGTTTAATGAGTTTAATCACAATTGGAAAGATAAGTCGCCAGAGGAATGGTGGCCAATCTATGCAAAGCGATTTAATGAAGAGCTTCGTTCCCAAGAAAAACTGCAGGCTTTGCGCAAATTGTCGACTCAAGTTCAGCAGGGGAAAATCATTGCTTTGGTGTGTTTTTGTACTGGCAGTGCCTGCTGTCACAGGAGATTAGTTGCCGAGTTCCTTGAAAAACAAGGGATTCATACGGAAGAGTTTATAGTCCCGCCTCCAGGCCCCGAAGAGCATGTAATTCAGCCAGCATTATTTTAGGTTTAGAAAGGAACATTATTATGGATCGGCTAGGGTGCAAAGGATGGCTTACCTAGGTCTTAATTCTTCCACAGGGCTTTCAGTTTATTCCACACACCGCTCCCAACCATTTGATCTGCGGTAGCTACTATGTTTTTTATGACTGTCAATATATCATCCTGGCCAGCCCAGTGTTTCTTAATGATTTGGGGATCAGTATGGTTGATGATTGAATTGAGGGCATAGGCAGTCAGAGCCAAATCATCAAGGAAACCCAGCGGGCCGGTAAAACCTTCGGGTATAAAATCTATTGGTGACACAAAGTACACGATTACCGCACCGAGCTTAGCCTTTTCTGCAGGCGATACA
>JAKPGY010000029.1 GCA_029550685.1 Bacillota bacterium | reverse complement strand
TCGCCAATACGAAGAGAAAGTAATTAGTGATACCGAAAAGAGGGACATTGCGGAGCGGATTTTTAGGTTGAATATCCTGGACGGTGACTCACGTCGCAAGCATATTGCAGATATCAGGGCAATTCCTGCGGCTGAAGATGCCCCCGCTGTGGAAAGCCCCTGGTAACCCGGAGAGGAAAATATGGGGAGTTTATCGGCTGCTCCGGGTATCCCAGTTGCAGGTTTACTGCCCAGGTGAAAAGGTAGGCAAATCTCAAGAAGAGGGGATATCCGATATTTTATCGCAACTACCTCAGGAACTTGCAGGAACTAAGGGATAAAAAACATCTTCGAAACAGGGAGGACAGGCCTTGAAGATTACACGTTTTCCAACTTACTCACAGGTTACAGCCCTGTTAAAGATTGTACCCCAATTTTGTGGGGCTGAACTGCGGAACGTCTTTGCTGCAATTAAGAGCTTGCTTGGAACGCCACAAAATCCAGTCAGTTGGGATGATCCGGACGAGTGGATTAGCAGCAGGTTATCTGACCAGGATGCTCGTGTGGCAGAAAAGGTATGGAATGAAAGCAATCACTTGATTAACCCTCGGTACCTTAAATTTGTATTTGGTATGGTAAGTAAATGCGGGCTGGTTGAGGAAGGGATGAACGGGCCTATTAAATTGACTGTAGCCGGGCAAGATTTCCTAGATAATCCCTCGGGAAACACTTGGCAGCTCATTGACCGGGAAGAAGGTTTGGCAACTGCTTTAGAATTAGTACAGGCAAAGGGGATAGGAAGGCTTGGAGAGTTGTTGCCAGATTGGGCGGACTATTGCCTTGCCAAGTCTAATATACGGACTGAAAGAGTTATGCGTTATTCCCTGGCAGCCCGATTGAAAAATCTAATGGACCGTGGACTGGTAACCAGGGAGGGCATTCAATATAGAATTACTGAGGATGGCGAGAGGTACCTTTCTCTGCTGAGCCGTAAGCCTAAAGAAGAAGATTATATGTATCAATTAAGCAAGCTGATGAAAACATTGAGGGATAAACAGAAGGAAGCATTACGGGCTAAACTTGAGGTAATGGATCCACATGCATTTGAGAAATTGGTCAAGGAATTACTCGAAGCAATGGAATACGAAGACGTACAAGTCACTGCTCCCAGCGGGGATAAGGGGGTAGATGTAGTCGGTAAGGTCCAGGTCGGGATTACATCAGTTACCGAGGTTATTCAGGTAAAAAGACGCAAGGGAAATATTACCAGGCCTGTACTTGACGCCCTGCGGGGTTCACTGCATCGGTTTGGAGCATTTAGGGGAACTATTATTACTCTCAGTGATTTCGCCAAGGGTGCAAAAGAATCAGCGCTAGAGAAGGGGGCTGCGCCGATTACTCTTATTAATGGTGATATGCTGATGGATTTGATGATTGAGCATGAGGTTGGAGTAAAAAAACAGGAAGTAAGTTATTTTGTAATCGATGAGAACTTCTTCGACGAACTTGAGCATGAAGAAAGTGATGAAGAATTGTAGTGAAGAGCGTGTTTGTATAGATGTGGCAGATGTAGTAAGACAAGGAATAAAATTGTTGAAGAAAAGGGACCTTGGCTTGTCCTGCTTAATCTTGTCCAGTAGAATACCCGCTTCTGCCCCTTCACCCAGCAAAGGTAGGGGGCTTATAGCTTGATAAAGGCAAAAGGGGGCCCCTAGAAGTGGGAAAGGGGTTTATTCAGCGGTGCAAGTAATTGGGTTCCTGAGAATGGAGAAAGGAATATTTAACACCGTGCCGGAAGTTGCACGGTGTTTGTGTCTCATTACCAGGAAAATGTAGTCATTTGCTGTAAGCAAAAGTTAATTATAACCAGGAAATGGCGGTGGGGTGTCGAAGTAATAACATGGCCTTCGGTTTAGGTATCCGATATCGGAAACTAGCGGGGCCAGGTTAAGGGCAAATGCAACCTCGCAAGAGGC
>JAKPGY010000023.1 GCA_029550685.1 Bacillota bacterium | reverse complement strand
CCTGATGTGGTCATTAACGCTCTGGCCTCCGTCATGAATGTTACCTACCAGGCGCCCCAGACTGGTGAAGTGCCTGCTGAAGCGGTAGTCACTATACCGAACCGGGACTTGACCTTCTGTGCCGGCTGTCCCCACCGGGCTTCTTTCTTCCTCTTGAAACAAACCTTGCGTATCCACGAAGGTAACGGTGTAGTTATGGGTGATATTGGCTGCTACACCATGGGCGGTAATCGTGCCGGCCATTTCCTGCTACAGTCCATTGGCTGTATGGGAGCAGGAATCAATATGGGAGAAGGCTTGGGACAGCTGAGCCGTTTTGGCTTCGGTCAGCCGGTTGTAGCCCTGGCTGGTGACTCCACCTTTTTCCATTCCTGCCTGCCGGGCTTGGTTAATGCCCGTTACCATGACTCTAATATGCTGTTTGTGATCCTGGATAATTCCGCTACAGCCATGACCGGATTCCAGCCCCATCCCGGAATTCCGGTAAACTGCATGGGTAAACCGGCCAATGCCGTTTCCATAGAAAAAGTTGTTGAAGGTATAGGTTGTCCGGTAGCGGTTGCTGATCCCTATGACATCGAGGCCACCACACAGCTGGTGTACGACTTGATCAAGAAGCCGGGGATGAAAGTATTGATCCTGCGCCAGCCCTGTGCGACTCTGGCGGTGCGCAGCAAAGGACGGCGCAAGGTATGGGTGGATCCAGAACTATGCCGGGGTGATGAGTGTGGCTGTGGGCGTTTCTGCAGCAAAACCTGGGGTTGTCCGGGTAATATATGGAATTACCAAACTGGCAAAGCCCAAATTGATGAAGTGGTCTGTATCGGCTGTGGTGTGTGTGCCAGTCTCTGTCCAGCTGGAGCTATCAAGGTGGAAGGGGGGCAAGCCTGATGAGTATGCAGCTTAGCAAAGATCCGCTCAATGTTATTATCTGCGGCGTGGGAGGACAGGGAAATATTTTGGCTTCTGAACTGCTGGCCTCCGCCCTGGTCGAAAAGGGTTATTTTACTACGGTCGGTGAGACCTATGGTGCTTCGCAAAGAGGCGGATCGGTTATGAGCCATGTGCGCATTTCCGCCCGCAAGCAGTACAGTGCTCTCATCCCCCGGGGCGAAGCTCATATCATAATTGGCTTTGAACCTATCGAAACCCTGCGGGTAGCCAGGGAATATGGCAACAGCAATACCAAAGTGGTTTTTGATCCCCGGCCTAACTACCCGCTGGCAGTGTTGATCGGAGAAGCAGTATATCCGGAGATCGAAGCCATTGCCACTGAACTAAGATACTTGTGCGGCTCAGTGCAGATATTGGAAGCTACCCGTCTGGCCCAGGAGGCTGGCAACGCACAGGCTGCCAACATCTTGCTGATGGGGGCTCTAACCGCCATGCCAGAAATACCGCTGCAGGCAGAAGATTATAGCCAGGTACTAAGCCAGCGGTTCAAAGGCGACGTTTATGCCTTAAACCAAGAGGTGTTTGATTTGGGATACAGACAGCTGGCAGTTTAATAATCCTGGGGCGGACCTCCGCCCCGGGATTCTATCTTTGGTTCCATAGGAGTACGTGGTAACAAGCACCCATAGGAGGGGGGAATACTATGAATGGTTTGGCCAAAGATTTAACCCGCCTGATTGGTGACGGTAAAGTATTATGCCAACCAGAAGATCTCCTGGCGTATGCCAACGATGCCACCCATTACTTTCGGACCCAACCGCCTGATGCGGTTGTTCTGCCCACATCAACCGGAGAAGTTGCCCGCATCTTGTCCTATGCTTACGAGCATTATATACCCGTTACTCCCCGGGGAGCCGGCAGTGGCCTGTCCGGCGGGGCTACCCCGGTAAAAGGCGGTATAGTAGTTGATACCAAGCGTCTCAATCGGATTGTGGAAATTGACCGGGATAATATGACTGCCTCTGTAGAAGGTGGAGTAGTGCTGCAAAACTTCCACCGGGCAGTTGAGAAAAGAGGTCTTTTCTATCCGCCGGATCCTCAGAGTATGAGTGTTTGTACAATAGGTGCCAACGTAGCGACTCGGGCTGGAGGACCGCGGGGAGTCAAGTATGGTACCACCGGAAATTATGTTACCGGCCTGGAAGTAGTCCTTCCTGACGGTTCAGTGATAAAAACCGGGGGCAAGTTTGTCAAGCAATCAGTAGGTTATGATCTTACTCACCTTATGACCGGATCGGAGGGTACCCTGGGTGTAATTACCGGGGTCAATGTCCGGCTGCTTACCCTGCCGCCTGTCACTCGCACTATGGTAATAGTCTGTGAAAGTCTGGATCAAGCTGCGGAACTGGTATCGGAAATTATTGCCCGGGGTGCAGTGCCAGCCATGATGGAGTTTATGATAAAGCTGGCTATTACTGTTATGAACAATTATGTTTTCCCGCCTCTTCCTACTGATGGAGAGGCTTATTTGTTAATGGAAATAGACGGAACTGCCGCCCAAGTGGAGCATGATGCTGAAACCATCAAAGGAATATGCCGGGATATGAAGGCGAGGGAAATAAGGGAGATCGAGGATGAAAGAGTGGCTCGCGTGTACTGGAAAGCACGTTCCGCTATGTATCCCTTTATAATGACTATTTTTAAGAGATGTATCACTGAGGACATTACCGTACCCCGCAGCCGTATTCCCGACCTGGTCAGATCGGTCCAGGAAATTGCCGCTTCTGTGGGTATCATGATCGGGCTAGCCGGACATGCCGGTGACGGGAATATGCATCCCACTGTTCTGCAAAATGAGATTAATGAGGAAATGGAGGCTAAAGCCAAACAAGCCATTGATATGTTGATTCGTCGTGGTCTGGAACTGGGAGGGACCATTTCCGGGGAACATGGAATTGGTATTCACAAACAGGAATACCTGGACTGGGAACTGGATCAGATCCAGATTGATCTGATGAAACGCATTAAGGCTGCCTTTGATCCCCGTGGCATAATGAACCCGGGCAAGATATGGGTGGAAGGAGGGCAACAGTGATGCTGAAATTAGAAAACTACCGGGAAACTATCAACAAGTGTGCTCATTGCGGCTACTGCCAGGCTACCTGTCCGGTTTACCTGGAGGATTTGCTGGAAAGCCATGTGGCCCGCAACCGGCTCAATTTGATAAACCAGGTTCTAATTCTCGGTTCTATGCCTTCTTCTCAGCGTTTTAAAGAAATAGTGGACCGTTGCCTGCTATGTACCAACTGCACCCAAACCTGTTCCAGTAAAGTACCGGTGGATGAAATAATTATTGCCGCCCGGGCAGAAATCGGCAAAGGCAAAGGACTGAAGGGGTTTGTTATGAGCAAAATGCTGCAGCAGCGAGGACTAACTGGTTTGATGAGCAAGGCAGGTTCACTGGTGCAGAAAATGGGGGTGGCTGCCAAGCAGATGCCGCAGCTGGCCAGCAAATCCTTTGACCAGATTTACAGCGGCACTATCCCAGCCCAGGGAGATCAGCGGGGCAGGGTAGCCTATTTTGTAGGCTGCGGTACCAATTTCCTCTTTCCGGATACAGGAATTGCTGTGGTGGATGTTCTTACCCGCAATGGCTGGGAAGTAGTTATTCCTGCCGGTCAAGTATGTTGCGGCATACCAGCTATTTCCGAGGGTGATCTGGCTGGAGCCCGGGACATGGTGGCTACCAACCTTAAGCTCTTTGATCCTGACAACGTGGAAGCGGTTATCACCGATTGTACCTCCTGCGGCATGATGATCAAGGAGAAATACAGCAAACTGCTGGAAGCTGATGATCCCCTGCAGGAGAAAGCTCAGGCATTGGCGGGCAAAATATTTGAAATTACTGACTTCCTGCAGCTAAAGGGCTTATCCGCTGCCCCTGGATCCCTAAATCAATCCTTTACCTATCATGTGCCCTGCCACCGGGGATGGTCGCCTACTGTAGCGGATGCTCCGCGTAATCTGTTGGGATCACTGCCTGGTGCTGAACTGCGGGAGCTGGAAGAGCCAGAACGCTGCTGCGGGGCTGCTGGTACCTTCTTCTTGCAGCACCGGGATTTATCGGAAAGCATCCGCTCCCGTCGCCTGGAGCAGATTGAAGCCAGCCAGGCTGATACCGTCATTACCCAGTGCCCGGTGTGCCGCTTTTATTTATCAGCCGGGCTGGAATCGCAGCAGGTTACTCATCCGGTTATTCTATTGTCTCAGGCATATAATACAGTCTCGTCCTAGATACCCAACGACGCTTGGCTGCTAAGTTAAAGGAGGGACTTCTTTGAGTAAGGTTTCCTTGTTTATTCCATGTGCAGTTGATGCGGTAATGGTGGCCGTAGGTGAAGCCACGGTGCGCCTGCTGGCCAGGTTGGGTTTCGATTTAGAATACCATGAGGAACAGACCTGCTGTGGACAGCCCACCATAACCGCCGGACATCTGGATCTTGCCCGGGAAGCGGCCCGCCGTTTTATCAGGATTTTCGAACCGGATGAAGTAGTAGTCAGCCCTTCAGGGTCATGTGTCAGTACCATCCGTCATGAATATCCCCGGCTGTTTGCTGATGAGCCGGAGTGGCAGCAGCGAGCCCAGCAGCTGGGGCAGAGGGTTTATGAGTTATCGGAGTTCCTGGTAAATGTCGCCCATATTGAAGATGTCAATGCCCGCTTTGATGGAAAACTGGCCTATCACCAAAGCTGTCATGTTTTGCGGGCTTTGGGAATTGAGCACCAGCCCCAGATTCTGCTGCAGAATGTTAAAGGGGCTGAACTGGTTCCTATGAATCTGGCCCATGAATGCTGTGGATTCGGCGGGCAGTTTTCTATTAAATACCCCTATATTTCAGAAGCTATTGTGGGTGATAAAATAAAAAATTTCTTGGCCAGTGAAGCGGATGTACTGGTTCTGTCCGATCCCGGCTGTCTTCTGAATATTAGCGGATACCTGCATCGTCATCATCCTGAACGACAGGTCCGGCATCTGGCTGAAGTACTAGCTGGAAGCATATAGAAGGGTGGTGCAGATAATGAAGTTGCGACCCGAAGATTTCCAGAGTGTAGCCCGCGAGGAAGTGGCCAAAACAGCCCAGCGCGACTTTGTAGTTATGGTGGCCGGGGTCTTTAACTACCTGTGTGATACCGCCATGGGTGCTTACGGGGATAAAGTTGCTCAGGAGGAAGCCCGGTCGATGGGGGCTCAGATCCGGGAGAACAGCCTGCATCACTTGCCTGAGTTGTTGGAGGAATTCGAAAGAAATGCAATCCGCAATGGCATACAGGTACTATGGGCAACGGATGCGGAAGAAGCGTGTCAGTTGGTGAAAGGCCTGGTTGAAAAACACCAGGTTAAGACTATTACTAAGGGCAAATCAATGATAAGCGAAGAAATCGGTTTAAACCATTTCCTGGAGGAAGAAACCGGGGTAAAGATCTACGAGGGAGATCTGGGCGAATTTATCGTCCAGCAGCGAGGCACCATTCCCTTTCATATTGTGGGGCCGGCCATAAACCTGACCATCCAGGAGATTGCATCTATCTTACAGCAGCACATTGATATGCCTTACACTGAGATCGCCACCGAGATCGTGGGCTATATGCGTACTTTCCTGCGGGAGAAGTTTGAAAAGGCTGATATGGGCATAACGGGTGTAAACCAGGCGGTAGCTTCCACGGGTAGTCTGATACTGGTGGAAAATGAAGGTAACATTCGCTGGACCACCTCAGCTCCCCGGGTACATGTAGCTTTAATGAGCATAGAAAAAGTTTGCGCCAATTATGCCGATGCTTTTCATCTACTGGGCTTATTGACCAGAAACTGCACCGGCCAGGCAATTACCAGCTATGTATCTATCCTGAACGGACCACGCCGGGATGATGAAGAGGATGGTCCCGAAGCTATGTATGTAGTGATTATTGATAACGGGCGCAGTGTTGCCTACCAGGATCCTCATCTAAAAGAAGCCCTGCGCTGTATACGCTGCGGGCGCTGTGGCATTCAATGCCCCATATACCTGCGCATAGGCGCCTACCCCTATGGGTGGTGTTATCCTGGCCCAATGGGAAATGTAATTGCTCCCTTGATCATGGGATTGGACCGCACCCGGGATCTGTACGAAGCTTGCACTCTGTGCGGAGGATGCCAGTCAGTCTGTCCCGGGGGAATGCCGCACCTGGAGTTGATAGCTCGATACCGGCATATGAAGGTAACCGGTGATAAGAGGTTTGGCGGTACCAGGGTTTCGATAAAGGAACGTGCCGTTTTTGAGCTGCTGGCCCGGGGTATGCAAAATCCCGCCCTTTATAACTCTGGTCTTAAAGTAGCTCGCCGCTATATAAACCGGCGGAGCCAGGAAGGGTATGTTACCAGTTTGCCAGGCCCTATGTCGGGTTGGTTTGTCTGCCGAGATTTTCCTCAACTGCCGGAAAAGAGTTTTCGTGAACGCTGGCGGGAAGACCTGCAAAGGGAGGCTACCCAAATGGCGAGCACGGCGGCAGTCAAGCAGGAAGCCGCTGCCCATAGCGAGGAGGAATGATAATGAGCAGTCGAGAATTAATTCTGGAACGGCTAAAATCAGCACCTTGGGCAGAGCATACTCCATCCCGAAACATAATCAGTCCTAAAAGCAGTGCAGCCAAGGGGCAGATTCAGACCTTTGTAGAGAAAGCAACAGCAGCCGGAGCCCAGGTGGAAGAAGTGAACAATCTGGCTGAGGTGCAGACCAGAATTGCGCAAATAGTGGCTGAGGAAAAGATCGAAAAAATAATCGTTGCCGATGAAGAGATAACCAGACAGATTGATTGGCAGGAACTGCAACAACAAAGTGGCTGTCTGGTACAGTTCTCATCAGAGTTGGAAGGCGATGCATACCGCAGTTTTGTCTTGGCAGCTCATTTAGGGATTACCGGGTGCAAATATGCTCTGGCAGAAACGGGCACTGTGATTTTGGAGCATAGTCATGCCAACGAACGTTTGGTTTCCCATGCCCCCAATTACTATATGTGTATAGTTAGAAAGGAGCAGATTCTCAGGGATCGCCTGGTACTGGCAGCGGTCTTGGAAACTGATCAGCCCAAGCCGGCTGTCTGGACCCTGGTAACCGGAGTAAGCCGCACCGCTGATGTAGCGATGCAGGTGGTACTGGGCATGCATGGACCGCGCCAGGTTACTATATTCTTAATCGATTGACGCTGCCTTGGCCGGAGAGGGGATGATCCCCTCTCCGGGACAGTTGACTGATGGAGGGAGAATAACAATGAGCAGGTCGGTAGAACGGGCTCTGACTATACTGTCCTTGTACAGCAGGGAGAAACAGGAATGGGGTATTACGGAAATCAGCCAGGAAGTTCAACTGCCCAAAAGCACAGTGCACGGATTGATTAAAACTCTGGAAAAGCACAACTTTTTATACCTGGCTGAGAGCGGTAAGTACCGTTTGGGAGTAAAGGTTTTCGAATTGGGTATGGCCTATTCCAGTAACATAAAACTGACCACGGCTGCTGAACCGGTAGTCCGGCAGTTGGTAGATAGATACAAACAGACCGTACACGTGGCTATTTATGCAGGACGCATGGCCATACTGGTGGTTAGCACCCGAGCAGGGGGCAGCGGGGTTTTAGCCCCCCGGGTTGGGGCAGGTATACCTGCTTATTGTACGGGAGTGGGCAAAGTTCTTTTAGCCTGGCAATCACCACAGGTAATTGAGGATTTTCTGCAGAATGAGCCGCTGATGCCTATAACCAAAAACACTATTACCGACCAGGAACGTTTCAAACAAGAACTAAACAGTATTCGCCAGCAGGGTTATGCCGTTGATCGGGGAGAAGCTTTGCTGGAAACTGGCTGCATAGCTGCTCCCATTTTTGGCGCGGATGGAGAAATCGTAGCTGCCATAAGTGTGTCAGGACCAATACACGAAGTCTTGCATGAGAAAACCTTTGCTGCTTGTCGTGACGATGTGATGCGCGCTGCCCAAACCGTATCAGAAGTATTGGGATTTCGGGGCTAGGTTATTGGGCAGGAATAACCGCCATTGTACAGCGGGAAATACAGACCAGTTTTTCTTCTTCGTTATATATGCGGATATCCCATATAATAGTGGTGCGCCCTATATGCACCGGTGTTCCTATGGCTTTTACTGTTCCATCACTTACACTGCGGATATGATTGGCATTGATCTCCAGACCTACCGCCCGCTGGGTTTCGCGATCAATGAACTGGTAACTGCCTGCTGACGCCACTGTCTCCGCTATTACTACCGACACTCCGCCATGCATCAGGCCGAAAGGCTGGTGAGTTTTAGGCGTAACCGGCATGGTGGCCACCACCCGCTCAGGAGTGTACTCCACTATCTCAATTCCCAGGGTGTTCATAACCGTATCTTTAATATTAAAGGGACTCACATCCGCCAATTCCTCTACCTCCCCAAAAGAACACATTATATTCTATGTTAGCACAAACCCCCGCAAACAGGTTCATTCTTGCGGTTATATTTTTATGCTTGACGTGTACTAATACACATAGTACACTTAATACACCTGCTAATGAAGGGGGTGATTACCATCATTAACATTGACCCGAAGAAACCTCAGCCCATTTTTGAACAGGTGAAAGATGGCTTAAAGAATCTTATCATTCGCGGCGTATTAAAACCAGATGAAAAAATTCCTTCGGTACGGGAAATGGCTCAGATACTGGCAATAAACCCTAATACCATTCAAAGGGCTTACCGTGAGCTGGAGAGTGAGGGTTATGTATATCAGGTGACTGGCAAAGGTACCTTTGTTGCTGAGGCTGTTCCAGGGGTAAACCGGGAAAAGGTTGAGGCCCTTCTAAGCGAAATCCTCAAATTGTCCCGGGAGCTGATCTACTTGGGTGTAAGTAAGGATGAAATAAAGTCCTATCTGGATAAACTGTGAATTTCGGAAGGGGAGGTTGAACCAGTTTATGATTGAAGTGCGCGACCTGCGTAAAACCTTTGATGGTTTTACTGCTTTGGATAAGGTCAATATCTCAGTGCCCAAAGGGTCGATTTACGGTATTGTGGGTCCTAACGGATCGGGGAAAACAACTTTGATCAAACATATAGTGGGGATATTGATTCCCGATCAGGGATCTATCACTGTTGAAGGTGAGGAAGTCTTCGACAATCCTGCGGTTAAGAAGCGTATTGCTTATATTCCGGATGATATATACTTCTTCCCCCAGGACAACCTTAATGATATGCTGAATTTTTATCGCCGGGTTTATCCCCAGTTTAATATGGAACGCTGGGAGAAAATTAAGCCGGTATTTGCTTTGGATGAGAAAAGATCTTTGCGCCGTTTTTCCCGGGGTATGAAAAAACATGCCGCTTTTATGCTAAGTCTGAGCATGATGCCGGATATTCTGGTGCTGGATGAACCTATGAACGGCCTGGATCCGGTAGCCCGGCGCAAGGTGTGGAACTTGATTTTTCAGGATGTGGCGGAACGGCAGACCACAGTTTTTGTATCTTCCCACAACTTAAGGGAATTGGAAGATGCCTGTGACCACGTAGGTATCCTGCACAAAGGCCAGGTAGTTTTGCAGCGGGGTCTGGATGAGCTGCAGAACCATATTTTTAAGCTGCAGATGGGTTTCCACGGAGATCCTCCTGAATTCAGTTCCCTGAATGTCCTGGCTGATCACCGGGTAGGCAGTGTGGTACAACTGGTGGTGCGCGGTGAAAGGGAGCAGGTTTTGCAGCAGGCCGCTGCTCTGGAGCCGTCAATGCTGGATGTTCTGCCTTTGTCCCTGGAAGAAATATTCATTTATGAACTGGGAGGGTTGGATTATGAAATCAGCACAGCCCTTATTTAGTAGAGCCCTCTTCTACAAGAACCTGCAGCGGTTCTGGCCAGTGCTGGCCGCTTATATTATTTGTGTTTTACTGTTTGGTTATGGCCTAGCCAATTCTATCCCCATTGACACAGTTTTCGATAAGGACTTTTTCAGCCAGTTTATTTACCGGGGATCTGAATTTTTAGTCCTGTTAATTGCCTTATCCAGCATTGTGGCGGCGGCAGCGGTCTTTTCCTTCATACATAATACTCGAGCTACGGCTATGATCAATGCGCTGCCCTTTGACCGGAAAACCGTGTTTTTCAGCAGCTACCTGTCGGGGCTATTTATGATCGTGATTCCGATAGTGATTTTGTTCTTCTGTTTGCTGGGTATCGGTTTAAGTTATGGGGTGCTGCAAATAGTACCCTTGCTGTTGTGGCTGTTCCTTTTTACGGTATTGACCCTGCTGTTGTATTCGGTGGCTGTTTTCGTGGGCTTATTGACCGGAAATATTATTGCCCACCTCGCTTTTTACTTCATCGCCAACTTTTTGCTGATCGGAACGGAGGTTCTGGTTAAGGGATATCTGGGACGCTTTTTATACGGATTTAATTCTAACTCAGGTTACATCTTTGAAATAGCTACTCCCATCGTATATGCTTCCAACCAGGTCTATCAATTCTATAAGGGGAATGTGCAGTGGGGAGTATGGATTGCTTACCTGCTGGCTGCCTTACTGCTGATCGGGCTGGCTTATTATATGTATAGGCATCGCAAGATGGAAAATGCAGGTGATGTTATAGCCATTCACCGGCTGAATCCGGTGTTCAAGTATGGAGTAACCTTTTGCAGCAGCTTAGCTTTTGGCAGCATTTTGTTAGACATATTTAATTGGGAAGACTTTTTTGCCGGTGCAATAGTCCTGTTCTTACTGGCTGGAATGGTAGGCTATTTTGTGGCTGAGATGCTGATGCAGAAAACTTTCCGGGTATGGCAGACCTATAAGGGATTTGTGGTCTATGCGGTTATCCTGGTATTGGTTAGTATATCGGTTTACAACGATTGGTACGGATACGCATGCCGGATACCGGATGTTGACCAGGTAGAGGCTGTAGCCTTCGCACCCAGTGGATCGAATTATTTCAATGCGCGGCTGCTGAAAGCTGATCACAGCCAGGTTTATATGGACCACATGATTAATATGCCTGATTCCCTGGCTATTACCTATGGAACGCCTCTGAGCCTGGAAAGGAATTCGTTATATGATTCCTATAGTTACCCGGTCATGGAAAATTTCAGTCCTGAGGAGATGAAGAGTCTGTGGGCGATAACTCCCGGTATCTACTCCAGCGATGCCGGTATAGAGACGGTTTATAACCTGCATCGCTATATGGTCGATAATATTGACAATGTGCGTGACGCTTACCGCCAGTATCTTCAAGATCGTTGGGACAGAAGCGATGAGATTAGGTATTATGATCTAAGTTTTGTGTATCGCCTCGACAGCGGCAAGCTTCAGTATTACACCTTCCCGGTTATCCTGCCCTTGTATCCGGAAGATGAGCTGGATCAGCAGATATTAAGCAACCTGGCCGCTATAGCTGGCAGTCAGGAACAACGCAGTAAAATGGCAGAAGCGGTTGATATAGAGGCAGAGAACATTCACTACCTGGATGTGAACTTCCATGTGAATCGCTATGTGAGATTGCAAAAGGAGATGGCTAAAGCAGGGGTTACAGGAGATAGTCTGCCCACCATAGAAGTAATAGAAAAACCCCTGGAAATAAAACCGGAAGATAGAGGTGCATTTTTACAAGCTGTCCAAGCTGACTACCGGGATATGTCCGGCTATGAAATCTTCGAGGCAGAATACCTGAGCTGTGCCGATGTTGATATGCGGGTGGAATACACCCATCTGCCTTCCTATAACCGTTTCCGGGAACGCAATTATCATTTTTACCTCAGCCCCTATAATCGTCATGTATTCTATTTCCTGCAGGATCGAGGCTATCTTGAAGCAGAGACAGTTGAATTCATAAAAGAAAGCACCGGGAAATGAAACAGGGGGGTATAATATATGACGCAGATAACGCGGATTACTTAAGATACAGCAGATAATTGTTGCAGAAGCAGGGGGACTTTTAACTCGTCTTCCCTGGGAAAACGCCTCTCACCCTAGTGATAGCGGAAGTTTTAAGCTTCCGCTATTTCTTTTCCCCTAAACAGCGCTTACTCTGTCATGGCTGTGAAAACGGCTTCCTAATGTGTCATCGCCCTAAAGGACTACCCCCTTCGGGGACATCTGATGTGTTCAAACCCTACGGATTATGAACACCATTAAAGTAGCTGATGTACCCTTACGGCTACAATTAAGGTCGCGATGGAGCGCAGCGACTTGGCGATCTCGAACGAGAGTCACAGGCAATCTCTATGCCGGTCCGCTAACCAGAGCTTGGCATGGTGTTAGCCGGGATGCAGGAGTATAACCGGCTCGCTCCGGGACTCCTCGCGTGCAACACATCGGCTTACTTCGGTGCGAAGCGGACCACTTGGAATTTGGCATCCATGCACTCAGTCCTCGCTGCTCGAAACGTCCTGTTTCTCTCTCCACTTCGCAGCCCTCAGTTTCGCCGTGGGTTGCAACGGCTCGTCGTACGTCACTCGCCCGGCTAATACTCCTGCCTAACTTGTGCAGTGATGTTTTTATTCATCGTGGCCTGCGCCGCAGGTGACAATTGCTTTGAAGATGTCTTTCATTTAAGCGTAGCGGAAGCTTTTGCTTCCGACATAGGAAAGCCATCATATATATCGTCGCGAGGAGTCCCGGTAGCGGAAACTTAAGTTTCCGCTACTCAAGAGGGAAAGATGCCAGGATATTCTTTTTATCTCTTTTGCAGCAGGAAACGCTAAGAATATCAAGAATTAACTCATTTTAAATACAATGGTTATATTTTCTTGTTAGGGCTGGAAAGGGGAAGATGGAATGAGAAAAGTTATTATTGGGGTTGTGGTCATTCTACTGCTTCTAGGGGTGACGACAATTTACATATATAAAAACAATAGCCCACCTGCAGTACAGCTCTTAGATCAGGTAGTCTTGTTGAATCCTTCAGGACCTACTGCCATTCCAGTAATAGGTATGGATAGTAAGGAAGTTTTGGGAGACCTCAATGTAAGCGTACAGTATTGGAATAACACTGACGAAGTCTTGGCCAGTCTAGCCAAAAACGAAGCTCAATTTTTGGTTATGCCTATCAGTGCCGGAGTTAATATGTACAATCAAGGAATGGATATAGCTTTGCTGGGGGTTCACGGGTGGAAACTGTTTTATTTAATCTCCAGAGACGGTGTGGAATTTGCCGGCTGGAATTCCATGAAGAACATGAATATATATACCCCGGTAGGTAAAGGCCAGACGGCTGATGTTATAATGCGGGCTTCATTCAAGGAAGCTGGCTTGGAGCCAGGGGTGGACGTAAAAATTAATTATGCTCCGCCTCAAGAAATTGTGGCTCTGTTTAAGGAAGGCAAAATCGATTTTGCTGCTTTGCCTGAACCTTTCGTAACTATGGCCATCCAGGGCGGTAAAGGACAGGTTGTATTGGATTTCCAAAAATACTGGGCAGATATGACCGGACTTAATGACAGAATACCTATTTCCGGCCTGTTTGTTACTAAGCAATTTTTAAAGGATTACCCGGCTGAAACTGAAAAGTTTGTGGGCTTATTTGACAAATCTATAAACTGGTCAAATGAAAATCCGGATTTGGCTATAGAAAAGAGCAAGGATATTCTTCCTGTTCCACCAGCTATCATACAAGCTGCTTTAGAGCGGATTGATTTTTACTATGTCCCCAGTCAGGAATGCCAGGAGGAAGTTAATGCCTATCTGGCCAAGATAAAAGAACTAGATACTGAAAGTATCAGTAAAGTACCCGACTCAGGATTTTATGCAAAATGATTAAACTTAGAAGAACCCTCTTAGGAATAATTCTCTTTCTGGTGATATGGCAGGTATTGGCCATCTATTTAGATGCCAATACCATTATTCCTGGCTTAGGTGCCATCTACAACGAACTAACTAGTCTTATTGGGAAACAGACCTTTTTAGTTGCTGTAGTCAGCACCATAGGCAAGGTTATAGTAGCCTTGTTGTTGACATTGTTAATTGGTTTGCCACTGGGATTTTTATTGGGAATTAACAATAAGCTTTTTGATATGTTCAGGCCAATCATCATGGTAATTCAAGCAGTCCCAGTGATATCCTGGTTAACTCTGGTTATTTTCGCCTGGGGGATAGGATTTAGAGGACCCATTTTTATTACTTTCCTTTCTCTATTTCCTATCGCCCTGCTCACTACAGTGTCAGGGGTAAGAAATCTCGATAAAAATTTGTTGGAAATGGCCACATTGTACCAGGTACCCCGCTGGCTGGTAATAAAATATATATACCTGGGCTCATTACTGCCTTTCATAGTGGCAATTCTGGATGTTACCTTAGGACAAGCCTGGAAAGTAATTTTAGTTTCCGAATACCTGTGTGGCAATTCGGGGTTAGGAGTGCTTATTTTAGCTGCCCGCTATGAAGTTAATCCGGCTAAAGTATGGGCCTTAACTTTTTTTGCAGTATTATTAGGTCTTATTGCCGAACGCCTGGTCAAGCTGTTATTAAGAAAGGTAGCTAAACGATGGGCAATTTAATTAAAATTACCAACTTGGCAAAGTCATTTAATGATAAAAAAGTATTGGACAATATTAATCTTTCCATTGATAAATCAGAACGCGTTGCCCTCATAGGTCCTTCAGGAGCAGGTAAAACTACTTTACTGCGTATTATTTCTGGTTTAGAAACACCTTCTCAAGGGACTATACAAATACATAATCATAATACCGGCTATGTTTTTCAGGAACCCAGGTTAATTCCCTGGCGCAATGTAGAACAGAATTTATTATTCGTGAAGCCGGATGCTGACTTGGAAGACATCCTGGTTAAGATTCGTCTTAAGGATTATAAAAATCATTACCCTCATCAACTGAGTGGGGGAATGAAACAAAGGGTTAACCTGGCTCGCGCCTTAGTAACCAATCCTGATTTACTTATTATGGACGAACCCTTTTCTTCCTTGGATTTACCTATCAAATTGGAAATAATCAATGATGTTCTAATACAGTGGCAGGAAAGAAAGTTTACCATGATAATTGTAACTCACGATCTTAAGGAAGCATTGTTATTAGCTGATAGAGTTATCATTTTATCTTCCAGCCCCGGGCAAGTTGTAGAAGATTTCACTGTTGATTTAAAAGATTTAAATAGAAAAATATCTGATCCCGCTTTGCTCAACATAGAATCAGATATTTTGCATGTCCTATCCAACGTTTATTAAACTCTGCCGCCGTTTTCCTTAATTATTTTAACAGCTTCTTGAACTCTCTCCTCTTTAGTGACCAATGTAAGTAAAAAAGCAGTACCTCCGGATGCACCCGCATCTGGATTTCCTAAACCGCTGGCTGAATCAGAAGCCGCTAACCAAGGATTGGGGCCTTCATCTGGACTGCTGATGGAATATAAAACTGGGCCGCTTAAGGTTAGGGCATTATTAATGGGTTGGCTTAGTTCATTATCTATTCTCGTGTCATATCTCGATATCCGGTCTATGGCTATAGAACCTTCATCAATAGGTATACCCGCACTTTGAAGTTCTTGTAAAGCCTTATCGGCATTGATGCTGGACGGAAAATATGCCAATATGCTTCTTTCACCTTTTTCCAGCATTGTTTCACCTCCAGGATTAGTTTAGGTATTTTCATAAAACCTTATTAACGGTTTCTCGCTCCGCTTTGCAGCCCTCAGTTTCGCCGTGGGTGGCAACGGTTCGTCGTACGTCGCTCGCCCCGCTAATATCTCTGCTTAAGCCTCGCAACGATGTTCTCTCGCCTGCCCCAAGCCACCCTGCAGGAGCTTTAGCCAGGACGCAGGGGTATTAGCCGGCTCGCTCCGGGACTCCTCGCCTGCAACCCATCGGCTTACTTCGGTGCGAAGCGGACCGCTCGGAATTCGGCATACATGCACTCAGTCCTCGCTGCTCGAAACGTCCTGTTTCTCGCTCCGCTTCGCAGCCCTCAGTTTCGC
>JAKPGY010000021.1 GCA_029550685.1 Bacillota bacterium | reverse complement strand
CCAATCCCAATCACTAAAATCTGATCTTTTCTTAGCAACCTGAATAGTGGCATTCAAACTATTGTTCGGGTCATAGTCGACTTTGATCCACTCTGGATTAGCAGATGTCCAGGTTACCGATTTGTTGGTAGCGTTGACTGGCCAAATAATAGCGGATACGCTGGTAGAACGAGTACCTTCGATCTCAAGTTTCCTCGTTTTAGATCCGTTGATTTGCACCTTATAGGGAATTACCTCCTCAGGTTGAGTTATATCCGGTACCGGATCACCAGTGATAGCACCAATTTCGCTGCTGCGTACTGTATAAGTAGATGCAACGGTAAAGGGCTGGAAACTGGGATTGGCGCTGAGGTCGGCAATTTGCAAATTAATATCTATGGCTTTTGAGCCGGTGCTGCTGAACACTTGAGAACTGTTTACACCGCTTACCAAAGTTGTCCATCCAGAACTGCTCGTAGAGGGAACCGGTTGGGCAATTACCTGAGCGGGATCACTGTTGGAAAGGACCGTACGAAGCAGCTGGTTCTCGCTTACCCGGTAAATGATTTTTTGCCAGACACTATTGTCTTCGTTGTATGAATAGATGACAAGCTGCCCGCCCTCATTCTCAATAGCAACTGCTTCTACAGTCTTTGATGGTTGCGAGGCACCCCTGATATCACGACTCATCCAGGTCATCGCGGTATTGGCCTCAGAGATGCGTGGGTTGATTGCCCTGGTATGATTCCAGGTGCGGCTGCCGGATGAAAGAGCATTTAGGGCCGGTGCCATTACAACTGCCAGCAATACGATGACCACCAGCAATTCTATCAGAGTCATGCCATGTTGGTTTTGTTGAAAATGTATTAACCTGTGTCTACCCCAAAGAGACAAGCCAATACCCCCCTTATTTCGCCTTTCTTATTCTCCGCTGATCTTAAGCTGCAGGGTGTCATTCGGACCGCTGAATTGAATACTTCCATTAAAGCTGTATCTGCACAATATCTCAATATCTCTAAAATAAAATCTATCAATAGATGGGTCACTGTCAAACCGTATAAAGAAAGGATTATTAAAATATTCTGAATCAATATCTATTTCCTGTGGATTAGCGAGTTCGCCGTTTATGTCAACTGCCAGAGGATTAGAGTTTGCATCCGCAAGGATACGGCTGTTGGAAGTCGTATCAGTTTGAATCTGTATCAGTGAATTCCAGCCATCATCTGTAGATAAATCGGCGTCCTCATCTCCCAGATATAGAAGTGAGAAACCATCGGGCAGAGAATTATATCCGGATATAGAAAAGGGGGATTCGCTGCTGCTAAAAGCAAGGCTTAACGTGGCCTGAACGGTTGAAATGGCCGGTCTAAAGGAACTTAGGTCAATAGCCGCAGGAAATGCCAGGCGATGGGCACCTGAAGTGAAAAAGGTAGTGCCAGATGGATAGTTGGCATCATCAGCAACCCACGCTGGACTACCATTGTAATCTGCATGCAGTTTCCAAAGGTTTTTTTGTTCTTCAGTTGAAATCTGGTGATACAAATAGCTGCCAGCATCAGCAGTGCTAATATCAGTGCGATGGATAGACATAGATCCTATGCTGAGGGAGTAGGTACCACCGCTGCATACTTTAGCTGGATTGTCGGGGTCGGTTCCCGCTGGCCAGAGATCGGAAAAGGTAAGTACAGTATCCCCGGCCTTGAGCACCTTAGTAGTGCTGCCCATAGTAGTATGACCATCCAAGGTTACCGCCGTATCTTTTAAGCTGGGTGCGAAGCTTAGAGAAAGAGTAGCCGGATATTCCATTTCGATCTGTACAAAAGAAGTTGTATACGGACGAGCTTCGACTGCTACCGCTTGCATATCAGGTCTTAATATCATCCCTGAACATTCACATTCAACCTGATAGGAATATACGGTGTTATCGTTCGGGAAGGTCATAGGAAACATAGCTTGCCCAGCTTCATTGGTGACGGCTGTCTTGCTGCTGGTGTTCCCTTCCAGTGTCACTGTAGCTCCTTCCACGGGAATCCGTTTACCATTATCATCAGTCCAACCGCGTACCACTTCAACCACAATTCCAGTAATGGGAGAGGATGAGCCCTCCTTGGCTACAAATGTCTTAAAATCGGCATGTTTGGTAACAGCGCCAGTAAAGATGGAAGGACAGGTGACCTCTATAATCAGCTGTTTGTAATCAAAAGGAAGAGTATCGGAGGGGTGTTGACCATCATCGGGATCATCAATCCAGCTGACAATTTTCCTAATCTGATAATTGCTTAAAGTAGGGTCGGGGGTACCATCGGGAAGCGTGGGAGCATAAGGTCCGGTCACCCCGGTTTTTAAGGGGGCACCTCCTGGGTCTGTGTCGTTTTCATTATTATAATTATTGGCATTAGTTTGAGCCAGGGTACGTTCTAGTTCTTGTTTGGCAATCTGCGTTGCAGTCATACGCGCTTTATTTTCGTAGGTTACTCTGGCGGCCATTGTAAATAACGGCAGACAGGAGGTAACCACCAATAAAAGGATTACTAGAGCTACCAATATCTCAACCAGAGTAAAGCCATTTTCGGTATCAGCAGATGTCAGCATCCTCAATTTCACTCAAAACTCTCCTCAAGAATGGGTTTTAGTTTTATCAGGAAAAAGGTCACGAGGGAACGCCCCCCGGAAGGGTAGCTTATTTAAATAACCTATTGTGCCCTATAAAATAATACTATCACTGCGCATAAGAAAAAAAAAGACTAATTTATAATATTTTCCATTATTGAGAAGGAAGATGAAAGCCTAAAACGAATACAATTACAAAATTTTTCAAGGTTGTAAATAAGATGACCAAGCTCCATTCCTTCAGATGCTGCAGGGTGTTTAGAAGAGATCAATCCGGCTTCACTCTCATTGAAGTGGTGATTTCTCTTTTCCTGTTGTATTTAATATCCGGTGTGCTCCTAAACGTGGTAACAGTAGGGACGGTGGGGCTGGGTGCTTCCCAGCGCCAGACTGTCGCCTGGGCGTATGGGGCATCCCTTTTGGAAGAAATGAAGGCTTGCCCGGAACGCTTCATTATATCAGGGGATGCCTGTACTGTTAGCAGTGAAGAAGCGGCCTTTGTCACCGCCCCGCCGGAAGGAATGACCGCTCAATTGGAAGTGGAGCCTGTGGGGAATGTACCGGGAGTGTGCCGGGTAACGGTGCGCATCTTTGGTGTGGAAGGAGAAAGACAATGGGAAGAATACCTGCTGGGGTTTGTCCGGCTGGATCCCCAGCTGTTATAAAAGGGATTGCCGCTGATGAAAAGGGGGTACTACTGGCGGACTTGCTGGCCAGCCTGGCTTTGGGGCTGGCGGTTCTGGTACTGGTGGTCAATATGCTGATGGCTGTCCAGTCCAGCAGCCGGCAGCAGTCCATTGACGCTGAACTGCTGTATGCGGGGCAGGTAGTTCAGCAGGTTTTAATGGAGGAAGTGAGAAACGCCCAAAAGGTTAAGGTGATCAACGGGGGTAAAAAACTGCTGGTTACCAATGCCGGTGGGGGAGTGACAGGGTATTACAGCAATGGCGGCAGCTTCTACCGGGAATACATAACGGCCAATCCTATAGCGGAAAACGTGCAGACGCTGCATTTTTCCCAGAGCGAAGACTGTTTGCTGGTGGATGTGGATCTGGTTAAGGAACAGGATCAGCTGCAGATAAGCTTCGCCTGTGCAGTGCGATGTGAATAGGCATTTCTTTGGAGGGAGCATCGGGAGAATCGCTGCGGGGCGACAGAGTCGTCGCCCTCTACAACAGCGGGTCGACAGGGTCGTCGACCCCTACAGGCGGGACGATGTGGGCATCGTCCCCTACACCCGGGAATTGCCGTGTCATCGCACTTACAGTACTACTGATGCTCTCTCTGGTCACTATTAATGTTGCGAGGAGCGAAGCTACGTGGCGAACTGTTAACTCAAATGGTAAGAGCAAGCAGAGATTGCCACGCCCCTAACGGGGCTCGCAACCTTAATTGTGAGCGATAGCGAACATCAGTAGTGCCCGCAGGGTGCAACCTTAATTGTGAGCGATAGCGAACATCAGTAGTGCCCGCAGGGTGCAACCTTAATTGTGAGCGATAGCGAACATCAGTAGTGCC
>JAKPGY010000010.1 GCA_029550685.1 Bacillota bacterium | reverse complement strand
TAAGCGGTCTACTAGAGCAGCAGTTAACATAGTATCCGGAAAGATTTCCGTCCAACGCGAGAACTCCAGGTTGGTAGTAATGATGACGCTTCCCCGTTCATTGCGCTCTGATAGTACATGAAACAGGAGTTCTGCTTGGTTACGGGTAAAACTCAGATACGAGAGCTCATCAAGAATTAGTAAATCCAGTTTGGCAATACTCTTCTGCAGTTTTAACAGGTTTTGGTCATACTGAGCTTCGATTAGTTCAGCTACCAGGTTAGCCGCGGTGTAGAACCTCACCTTAAATCCATAGCTGCACATGCGTCTGCCTAAGCCAATGGCCAGATGAGTCTTGCCAGTACCTGGATTACCAATCATAATTACGTTTTCGCGGCGTTTTACAAATTCACCGGTGGCTAATTGCCATATCAGGGCATCTTCCACCTGGGTTAGACGACTTAAATCAAAGGTATCCAGGCTCTTTTCTAAAGGGAATTTGGCCTTACGGATTTTTAACCGCTGCTGGTTTTCCTCTCTTTGATTGATTTCTCTTTGCAGTACTTGGCCTAAGAAATCTGCATAACTAAGGCCTTGTTCTTCAGCCTGGCGTATTAAATCATCTATCTGAGCCAGGGTAGGCAACCTAAGCTGTTTAGCATAAAGTCTGATCATCTCCTGTCCAGGGTTCATATCTGTGCACCCCCCGACAGCAGTTGGTCATAGGCCTTGATATCAACTGGGTTAACTACTGGGCCTTTGGCTGCCAGAGGTATTACCTGGCTTTTCCGGGTCAGGTTAAATTCAATAATATCAAGGGAGTACTGCTGTTTTTCCTGGGCTGTTTCCAGGGCTTTTAATACCGATTCTAATCCCTGATCGACTATCAGGCGCAGCAGCTTAACCATAGCTTTGTCGGGTTTTTTTAGCTTTTTGGCATAAGCAAATATCTGTTCTGGTAACTTGGCCTCCTTGACTGGTTTAGCATGAAATACTGACCGGGGCCGTTGCTCTATTAGGGGTATATAGTGCTCTAGTTGATAAATGGTCTGGTATTTTCGGTAGCAGCGGGGGTGACTGGCAATCTTTTCTCCCCGGCAGTAAATATTAAGCTCTAGCCCACCGGCTTTAACTGTCACCTGCTTGCCTGACCATTTTACTGGTACGGAGTAGCTGTTGGTCTCGAAACGGACCGTAGAAAAGTAATTTACTCGTACTTCAGCACTCTTACAGCTTTCATAGCGTTTGAGTGCTAATGGCAACAGAGCTCTTTGTTCCAGGGCAAAGGCATCTTTTTGCGCTAGCGTTTTTGCCCCTTTTGGCTCACTTTTAGGATAGCGTTTACAGGACTGAAAACACAGACCAATGAGGACCGGATAATAGACATCTCCCGGTTGGACGATAAGCAAATCAAAACAAAAATAAGAAAGCGGCCTGGCCGCCTTCTTATTGTTAAAGAAGCTTTACTATTGTAAAGAGATTAGACCTTCCCGGCTACGTTTTCGCCAAAAGGCTGCGTATATCCCTCGGTATTGCCTTTTTCAATATATTCAGCCGCCATCCCCGCTGCTGCAATAACCATTTTCATACACGCCTTGAAGCGGTTTTTATCCTGCCATTCAGGATAATCCTTGTTCAGGGTCTTGCAGTCCAAAGCACCGTATTGTGCTTTGAAATCATGGGCTATCCCGTTAAAGAACCTGTACAGGCCGGGATTCCCATAGAGCCGATCGACGCGTTGTGCGAAGTCCCCCTCCAGGGGATTCTTACGCCCGTGTACAGCCCCGACAGCCATTACTGCCCCAATTAGAGCCCCGCAGTTGTTCCCGGTAAGGCCCATGCCTCCTCCAAATCCAGTAGCCAGGGCTACCGTTTCCGGCGGGAAATCGGGTGCCACACCGGTGTCGAGAATAGCTTTGAATACCGATTCCGCACAGTTTAATCCCTGCTTAAAGTTATCGGCTGCATTGTTTTTGGCTTGTTCGACGAAATCACTCATTGATACCCCTCCTCAAAATGTAACTTTACTTACTCCATCATACTTACTCCATCATGGACTATTACCGCTGTGTTTCCATACCGCCCTCCTTTGCTGCTTATTACTACCCATCACCCTGCGGGTCGTATACAATCTATAATCTACTGAAAACCGTAAATGCTGGTATTAAGGCTTTGTGTGGTAGTGCAAAAAACTTGTGGGGTAGATGATGAGAGCCTTTTGGTATATTTATCTATGTTATTATGATAAAGTAGATTACTCAGATGGTCTATCAATTATTTAACAATTAATCAACCAGAAGGGGAGAATATGGACAGCAATCCTCTCACTATGTGCCCTTACTAACACAAATCGAACCTGAATTGGTCACTTTTCTATACAGACAAGCGGCTATGTCCACCAGAAAAACCATCATCTGATTTTGATCAGGGATTCGGGTAATAATCCCGGCGATTGGCAGCAGCTATAATCATTTTTATCCTACCGTGAATGATTTGCATTCTATTAATAGAAGATTTCAGCAAGGTGGCATGATTGCTGTCTTTATGCATATATAAGTAATGGGAATTGGTCATCAAAACAATTGGTTATCACCTGTTGACTGTGCCGGTAAAATTGCATATAATAGTCTCCAATATTTCAAAACGACTATGACAGGGATCATTAGGTATATACGATGGAGCAACAGAGAGCTGCCGGTTGGTGTGAGGTAGCCGATTCAATATACCGAACTCCCCCTGGAGTTGCCGACCGAAATGTATAAAGTAGGCTCGGACGGAGACTTCCGCCGTTAAAAGGAAGCGGATATCGGATGGGCACATCCCGTATCTGGTAGAGTGAGCACCTGTTGCTAATTTGAGTGGTACCGCGGAGTATACCCTTCGTCTCAAGTGTTTTGAGCGAAGGGTTTTTATAGTTTAAGGGGGTGGTTTTCGATGGAATCAGACCTTGCCGATCTATTAAGAGATTTATTATTTAACGAGGAGGATGTTATTAATGCGCAAGCTGTATATATTCGATACCACCTTGCGAGATGGTGAACAATCACTGGGAATTACCCTGAATGTTAAGGAAAAGCTGGCCATCGGCCGCCAGCTGGTGAAATTGGGCGTGGACATTATTGAAGCGGGATTTCCGGCCTCATCACCCGGAGATTTCGAATCGGTCAAAACCATAGCCAAAGAGCTCAAAGGTGTGACTATCTGCGGGCTCACCCGAGCGGTGCAAAAGGACATCGATGTCTGCGCCGAAGCCCTGAAAGAAGCGGAAAGGCCCCGCATTCACACCGGCATCGCGGTGTCTCCGGTTCACATGGCCAAAAAGCTCAACAAAACCCCGCAGGAAGTGATAGAAACCGCTGTAAGGGCTGTTAAACATGCCAAGAAATATGTGCATGATGTTGAGTTCTATGCCGAGGATGCCTCGCGCAGCGAACGTGATTTTCTGGTGGATATCATAACCAAAGTCATTGATGCCGGCGCTACGGTTGTCAACATACCTGATACTGTAGGTTACAGCACCCCCTGGCAGTATGGTGATCTTATCGCCCATTTGGTGAACAATGTCAGGAATATCGACCGGGCAATAATCAGCATTCACTGTCACAATGATTTGGGCATGGCTACAGCCAACTCCCTGGCTGGCATCAGGGCTGGAGCATCGCAGCTGGAAGGCACCATCAACGGCATCGGCGAGCGGGCTGGCAATACTTCACTAGAGGAAGTAATCATGGCCATTTACAGCCAGAAGGCCCTTTATGGGGTGGATGTCAATATCAACACCCGGGAGATTGCAGCTACCAGCCGTTTGGTTTCACGCATCACCGGGGTGGCTGTGCCCAACCATAAGGCTATCGTGGGTGCCAATGCCTTTATGCATGCTTCCGGGATACATCAGGACGGGGTGCTAAAGCAGAGAGATACTTATGAGATCATAGACCCCGAAGTGGTGGGCTTCCCGCGCAGCATGATCGTGCTCAGCGCGCGTTCCGGGCGCCATGCCTTGAAATACCGCCTCGAGGAATTGGGATATAACAATATTGAAGACAGCCTGGATGAAATATATGCCAGATTTCTTAACCTGGCGGATTTAAAAGGCGAAGTCTTCGATGAAGACCTGCATGCTTTAATGGGCAATGCCGGCAAAGAGGTAAACGGGATGTCCATCAAGCAACTATCGGTTACATCCCATGGAGCCGCCAATGCTGCTGCTACTATAACCCTGGAAGTCAACGGTGAGCTATATAGTGACGCTGCTTGCGGTGATGGTCCGGTCGATGCGCTCTTTAAAGCAGTGGACAGAATCGTAGGCAAGCCGGTTCAGTTGGAGGATTTTGCCTTAAAATCGGTCAGCCGCGGCTCAGAAGCTATGGGAGATGCCACGGTTAAAATCCGCTACAAAAACAGCCTGGTGGTAGGAAGAGGGGTCAGCACCGATATTTTTGAAGCCAGTGCCCTGGCTTATGTAAATGCCTTAAGCAAAACCAGGTATCTCGACTGAAGTTATTCGAATTGAACACTTGCTCTGATTATTAGGAGGCTTTCCTTGACCGGGATAGCCTCTTGCTGTTCCAGCTTATGCGATGGTATGGCGGGTCCGATGCCGGTAATGCCACTCATACTCCGCTTGCCGTTCCACCGTGTATGCGATGACCCCGGATCAGCAGAAAATAATGTATTCTGCTGCCATAAATGCATATAACAGGGCATGAAATGCATTTTATTAGATGAAAGCAAGTAGCTCATGCCAGCGTATCAAAAAGCAGCGAACGGAAAAACGGGAAGCGGTTGGTCGGGCAAAAGTGGGTAGTGTAAAGTTCCAGTAGGCCAAAGGGGTCAGAAATAGAAAAGGGACCTTAAAAAGCGGTGTTTCAGGTAAACACCCTCCTGGTCCAAAGGAGTTGAGGTCTCAGGTACAGGATTCAACAGTTGCAATCCATTTTCGAGTGCTTGCCTTTAAGGTTATAATAAGAATTATGATTTAGTGCTTCCCATTAAATGTAACTGCTGCTGATTCTTCTTAGTTAAAAGGCCAAATTTAGATAAGCTGAAGTGCTTAACAGTCTATATGCTGAAGGCTATGTATGACGAGGTGAAGCAGATGCAGTTTGAAATATCCAGGTCGGAAAGAATCTACGCATTTCTGGCCATATTGCTTGGTATATTGATTCTGCTGGGCTTGGTAGGCCAATTCATCATCATTTCTGATGAACCGCCTCCTCAGGCTGTGGTTTACATGGACCAGAGCACAGGTATTTATTATGCCCCGCCATATATTTTGGGCAAAAAATACCCGCCGGGATTGGATGAAAGCAGGCTGAAAGCTATCACCATTGCAGAGGCTAAGCAGATGTCATATAAAGCTGATGAGGATTGTGTTGAACTCGGTTATTTCAAACAGAAGAGCACCTTAAACGACAGGCTGAGGATAATGGCCGGTCTGGTGGAAAAGCCGCCCAGTCGCTGGAATGAGGATGGTTCCTGGAATTGGTAAAGCCGCTAACCATCCCTTAAGCGATGAAAGGCCTTTGCGCTGCAATTGCCTGGTGGTAATGGCAGACCATATTGTGAGGCTGAAATAAACCTGTACGCATTTACTCGAGCGTTCACTTAATCAAGCCGACTGGAATAGTCATAAAACACAAGCGGGGGAGCTGAATGGGGAAGTGCATCAGTTTCGGTTTATAAATCAAATCAATACGCCCGAGCAGGGCAACGGCGCTGTCGCCAAAAGGAGAGGCTTATGCCTGCAGACTGCTGCCCTCCAAAATCCATGCCGGCATTGCGAAGAGTGCATATGGCTGGACCAGGTGCCGTTTGATAAGGGATACGAGGAAATCACCGCCATTCATGCTTTATCAGGCCGTCACCGCGGGGATGGCTTGGAAGTCAGGTTAGATCTGATCAGCATGCAGGGGGTATGGAGGAAGTATGCTGAATGGGATAGCGAGAAGGAATGCCATGATGGCCTTGCAGAGGAGAGGACTATTGCTATCGATCATGCGGCCCTGTCAGGGTTCCGGCAGGGGTTGAAAGATTGCGGTTTGCTGGCCTGGGGCGAACGGTATGAGATGGATGAAGGGGATGGCAGCGAATGGGTGATACGCATTCAGTTTGATGATTTGCGGGTGAAGAAAAGCGGTCAGAACTCGTATCCCCGTTGCTGGGAGTCATTCTGCCAGCTGTTCCCGGCCTGGTTAAAGGTCGAATTCAGGTAATATTGCAATGGGCTGATTAATTAAATGCTTGGAATAATAAACCATAGTTTACAATCATTGTAAACTATGGTTTATTATTGTTTTTAAGAGACAGGTTGCCAGCGAAAGCCTAAGCTTTAGTTTAATATCATTCTCCAGTTATTAAAAACACAGTCAAAAGCCGTTATAACAATAATCTGTACTGCCAACGATTGTTTAGATAATTCAAAACTGCCGTTTTTCACCTAATTATCGCCAGTAATAGAATATAATAGAATTAGCACCATACTTGCAGGCATAAGGAGGGTCAGGTTATGGGTTTGAGATTAACCGATAATATATGGTGTTTGGGCAATCATCTGTTTCATTTTTTTGTAGTAGGACAAAAACAGTCCGTTATCGTGGAGTGTGGGGTTAGCGGCGCAGTGGCCAATCTGCGGCGGCAATGGCCCCAGTTGCACCCCCGGCCTGAGGTCGCCCAATTGCTGGCCATGCATGCCCATTTTGATCACATCTGTGGTATTCCCCACTTGCTGGAATTCTTTCCCCAAAGCCAGGTAACTGCCAGTGCGGCTGCCTGCAAGGTTATGCAGAAGCAAAAGATAATGGCAGGCTTTTTTGCCCAGGACCAGGAAATGGTTAAAGTGCTCATGGATCGGGGCTATTTGAATGAGGCTGTCGAGGTCCCTGAGCCTGAAGCCATAGCGGTGCACAATATCGTGGGGGATGGGGATAAGATAAAGACCGCGGACGGATGCACACTGGAGATTATCGCTACTCCGGGTCACAGCCCGTGCAGCATAGCTGCCTACATGCCGGAGGATAAGGTACTGTTTATTTCGGATCTGGCCG
>JAKPGY010000007.1 GCA_029550685.1 Bacillota bacterium | reverse complement strand
CCAGATTCGGTCCTCATGCTGATCATATGTGGGTCAAATATGTGTTACGGGAAATCTCCCAGATTACTGCCTTCTCGGCTTAAGATAAATATTATTTTTCTAAGACCAGGAGTTCCCCCTACTAAATCTTGACACAGACGTAATTGCCGGTATAATTGCGAGAGTAATCAAAATCTGCTATATTCATTAGGTAAAATTAGATTGGTGGATATACAAGTGTATGCTTTACTGATATTGCCATTGATTAGTGCATTAATCGGGTACATAACCAATGTAGTGGCTATTAGACTGCTCTTTTGGCCGCGGCAGCCTATTAACTTCGGTTTATTTAAATTACAGGGAGTATTGCCGAAAAGACAAGCCGATATTGCCACCAGTGTAGGAGAATTGGTAGAAGAACGCTTGCTGTCACTGGATGAGGTAATAGACCAGGTCAATACCCCGGAAGTAAGAGAGAGATTAGTTGCCACTATAACACAAGTAATGCGGGTTAAGCTGGACAGCATGCTGCCAAGATTCATTCCTGGCCGGGTTATACAGCTTGTTGGTGATACTTTGGAAAAGGTAGTACGGCAGGAGGCCGAGCAGATAATTGGTCAGGTGGTTGAATCAGTCCGTGATTATTTGACCACCGAGATACAGATAAAACAAATGGTGGAAGATAAAATTAACCAGTTCGATTTAGATCAGCTGGAAGAAATGGTTCGCGGTGTGGCATCTACGGAATTGCGCTTTATTGAGATCCTAGGCGGGGTCTTGGGGTTTATTATTGGATTAGTGCAAATGGGGATTATGATACTGTTTTACTAGATGGAGGCAGGAGGTTTAAATATGGTGAAGATATCTTTGCAGGATGGAAGTGTACGGGAGTACCCTGCGGGAACGACTATGTTACAGGTGGCTGAGGACATCAGTCCTAAGCTGGCCAAAAATGCAGTAGCAGCATTGTTTAATGGTGAGGTTACTGACCTGAGCTGTCCTATTGACAGGGATGGCTCTTTGGAGCTACTGGAATTTGAGGATCCACGGGGCGCTTCAGTTTATAGACACTCCTCTGCCCATGTGATGGCCCAGGCAATTAAGAGACTATGGCCGGATACCAAATTAGCTATAGGTCCGGCAATCGATAAAGGCTTCTATTATGATTTTGACGGGGCACATACTTTCACGCCTGATGACTTTGCAGCCATAGAAGCAGAGATGAATAAAATCATCAAGGAAGACCTCCCTATAATCCGCCGGGAACTGCCCCGGGATGAAGCTATAGAGTTTTTTCAGGAGCAGGGCGAGGATTATAAAGTGGAATTAATTAGGGATTTACCCGAAGATGCAGTTATCAGCATTTACCAACAGGGTGAGTTTACCGACCTATGTGCTGGACCCCATCTGCCTTCCACCGGCCGAATCAAGGCTTTTAAATTGATGAATCTGGCCGGGGCTTACTGGAGAGGGGATGAGAGGAATCCCATGCTGCAAAGAATTTACGCTACTTCCTTCCCCAAGAAAGCTGAGCTGGATGACTATATTAATAAATTAGAAGAAGCCAAAAAGCGCGATCACCGTCGTCTGGGCAGGGAATTAGGCTTATTTACCATAGTTGAGGAAGGCCCGGGATTCCCGATTTTTATGCCCAAGGGAATGGTTTTGCGCAATGAGCTGGAAAACTTCTGGCGGGAAGAACATCGCAAGGCCGGCTATCAGGAGATAAAAACCCCCGTTATTCTTAACCGGGAATTGTGGGAAAGATCCGGTCACTGGGATCATTATAAGGAAAATATGTATTTTACCAAAATAGATGATGAGGATTATGCAGTTAAGCCAATGAACTGTCCTGGTGCGCTCCTGGCTTACAAGCAATCTTTGCATAGCTACAAGGAATTGCCCCTGCGCTATTGTGAGTTGGGACTGGTACACCGGCATGAAATGTCCGGGGTTTTGCATGGCTTGATGAGAGTTAGAGCCTTTACCCAGGATGATGCCCATATTTTCATGCTGCCGGATCAAATTATTGATGAAATCAAAGGGGTTATTGATCTGGTAGACCGTTTCTACAGTTTATTTGGCTTTCCCTATCATGTGGAACTGTCCACGAAACCAGAAAAAGCTATGGGATCGGACGAAATCTGGGATTTAGCTACCAATGCTTTGATTCAGGCTATGCAGGAAAAGGGCATGGAATACAAAGTCAACGAGGGCGACGGGGCTTTCTACGGTCCAAAGATTGACTTTCATCTCCAGGATTCCCTGGACCGTACCTGGCAGTGCGGCACTATTCAATTGGATTTTCAGATGCCAGAGAAGTTAGATATCACTTATATAGGCGAGGATGGGGAGAAACATCGTCCCGTAATGATCCACCGGGTGATTTATGGCAGCATTGAAAGGTTTATTGGTATTTTGACTGAGCACTTTGCAGGCGCATTTCCGGTCTGGCTAGCCCCGGTGCAGGCAAGAGTATTGCCCATCAGCGAACGCCAGCATGAGTATGCTCAACAAGTCCTCGCAAAACTACTGGAGGCTGGTATCCGGGCAGAATTGGACAGCCGTAGTGAAAAGGTGGGCTATAAGATTCGGGAAGGGCAACTGCAGAAAATTCCCTACCTGCTTATTGTGGGTGATAAAGAAGTTGAGCAGGGAGCTGTGGCGGTACGTCACCGCAAACAGGGAGATCTGGGAGCTGCGCCCCTAACCGATTTTATTACCAGGATAACGGAAGAGATAAAGGAAAAAACTTATGATTAACTGACAGTTTCCAGCCATGTTACCAGGACACAAGGGCACAGGTGACAGAGATGCCTTTTTTCGTACTTGGCTTAAGCAAATGCTTGCAAGATAAATAATGGTATGATATACTCCTGTATGGATTTAAGCAGAAGCTTGGCTTCTCACCTTACAACCACGGTTCGTAAGGTATATGGTATAATACCAGCGCATTTCTGTGTTACAGAATTACGCGTGTGAAGCGAGCTTGGTGCTCGCTTATTTTATTATGGAGGTGAACTTCTTATCAGCAAGGATTGGAGAGTCAATGAGGAAATCCGCACCCGAGAAGTCCGGTTAGT
The DNA here is from genome assembly GCA_029550685.1 of Bacillota bacterium. Lineage (GTDB taxonomy): Bacteria > Bacillota > Syntrophomonadia > Syntrophomonadales > Syntrophomonadaceae > DTU018. Next base: position 6,434 of record JAKPGY010000007.1, on the reverse strand, counting down.
TAGTGAGGATGGAGAACAATTGGGTATCGTCCCCATTAACCAGGCATTAGAAATCGCTGAGGAAAAAGGATTGGATTTAGTGGAGGTTGCGCCTTCTGCCAAACCTCCGGTTTGCCGCTTAATGGATTATGGTAAGTTCAAGTTTGAACAGAGTAAACGTGAAAAAGAAGCCCGCAAGAAACAAAAGGTGATTTCTATCAAGGAAGTCAAACTTCGTCCTAACATAGATGAACATGATTTCCTGGTTAAGGCACGTAATGCCCGTAAGTTCCTCATTTCCGGTGATAAAGTTAAAGTGACTATCATGTTTCGGGGTCGGGAGATTACTCATCCGGAACTGGGAGAGAAATTGTCTCTGCGAATGGTGGAAGAACTCTCCGACGTTTCTGCGGTAGAAAAGCCTCCAAAGGTTGAGGGACGGAATATGGTGACAATCCTAATACCTAAAATTGAACCAACGAAGGAGGAAGGCTGATGCCTAAGACCAAAACACATAGAGGTGCAGCTAAGAGATTTAAGAAAACCGGATCAGGAAAAATAAAGCGTTCCAAGGCATATGCCAGTCATCTGTTAGGACACAAAACCCCCAAACGCAAAAGGGCACTGCGTAAACCTGGCCTGGTTAGTGCTGCTGAAACTAAAAGAATATCCAAGCTTATTCCGTAAAGTAGGAGGTTAACGACATGCCAAGGGTAAAACGTGGGGTAACCACCCATCGTAGACATAAAAAGATTCTAAAAGCTGCCAAAGGTTATTATGGCAGTAAATCTAAACTGTACCGGGTAGCCAATGAGCAGGTTATGAAGTCCGGACAATATGCGTACATCCACCGTAAGCTAAAGAAGCGTGATTTCCGTAAGTTATGGATTGCACGCATAAATGCCGCAGCCCGCGACAATGGAACTACCTACAGCAGAATGATCCACGGATTAAAGAATGCTGGTGTAGATATAAACCGCAAAATACTAGCTGAACTGGCTGTAAGCGACCCCAAGGGGTTCTCGGAACTGGCTGAACTGGCCAAGAAAAATAGCTAGATCAAGATAAAAATATAAAAAGTATGGCTGCAAGCCATACTTTTTTGCAACAGGGGTAAAAATGTTACGTCTGACTTCCCGGGACAATACTCTGGTAAAAGAAACTATCAAGCTTAAACAAAAAAAACACCGCCAGCTAACCGGAACTTTCCTGATTGAAGGAGAACGAATGCTGCGCGAGGTTCTAAAAACTCCTGAACTGATTGTACGGGTCTTTGTAGATGAGGATCATCAACCTCCCCAGGAATTAGGGGATTTGAAAATTGAGTCTTACCAGGTAACCACAGCAATTATTAAGGCGATGGCTGATACAGAACATCCCCAGGGTGTTGTGGCAGTAGTTCGCATTCCTCAATACCAGCAGGAGGTTTTAAGCAAGCCCTCTTCTCTGCTGCTGCTCCTGGATCGCATATCTGATCCCGGCAATCTGGGGACTATCATTCGTACTGCCTGGGCTATGGACATAGATGGCATTTTGCTGACTGCTGGATGTGCCGACCCTTTTAGCCCTAAAGTGGTCAGGTCCACTATGGGAGGTATTCTGCACGTACCCATATTCAATGCGGATCGCAACTTGATAAACGGATTGTTCAGCAGAGGTTACCGGATGATTGCTGCCACCCCTAATACTAATACCACTATTTATGAGGCTGACTGGCAAGGAGCAGTAATCTGCGCAATTGGCAGCGAAGCTCATGGATTGGATGAAGTATGGCTGAGCCAGTCGGTGCAGCAAGTGGTTATTCCGATAAATCCCACCGTGGATTCTTTGAATGCGGCTGTTTCCTGTGCTATAATCATGGCAGAGGCTCGCCGCCAGCGGGCAGCTCGTATTTGATGGTGAATTTACCGGTATGATATAATGGTTTTGGTTCCGACCCCAAACATTTACGGTGGAAGGGTGGACGTTAGCGTGGACACAGCACAAACCATGTGGCAGCTATTTGAGAGTTCCGGTTGCATCATATATTATTTGTTATATAAGATGATGATCACTCAATAGGTCTTATATTATAAAAGTGATGAACAGGACAAGTAGCCTGATAGGAGTCCCTACAGGGAGGCTGTATCGCGACTGGAAGTACAGCTAGGGATAGGATCAGGTGAATTCACCTGGGAGCTGTGAACTGAACTCGGAGTAGGTTTTACCGGTGACCGCCGTTATCGGAGATGAGTGAGTCTAAAAGCTATGCTTTTAGGCTAACTAGGGTGGTACCGCGAAATATACTTTCGTCCCTTGGACGAAAGTTTTTTATTTTCTGTTGGGAGTGAGTAGTATGTTAGAAAAGTTAAGTGAATTGGAACAAAAAGCCCTGCAACAGATAAAAGAACTTGATCAGATTGGTGAGCTAAATGATTTACGGGTCAAACTGCTGGGACGTAAAGGGGAATTAACCCAGCTGCTGAGAGGACTCAAGGATCTTTCAGCTGATCAGCGTGCCGAGGTAGGCCGAGTAGCCAATGAAGTGAAAGAACGTGTGGAAAACATGCTGCAGCAAAGGAATGAGGAACTGCAAAAACGGGCTCTGGATGAGCGGCTGCAGGCAGAAACCATTGATGTAACCCTGCCGGGTATTCCTATGATGAGAGGGGGCAAGCATCCCCTTACCCAGATTAGCGAAGAAATTCAGGAGATCTTTATAGGCATGGGATATTCGGTGGCAGAAGGACCTGAAGTAGAGTTGGATTATTACAACTTCGAAGCTCTTAATGTTCCGAAAGATCATCCCGCCAGGGATATGCAGGATTCCTTCTACATAGACGAGGATGTATTGCTGCGTACCCATACCTCACCGGTGCAGGTTAGAACTATGGAGGCTATGGCACCAAAGCTGCCTGTAAAGATTATAGTGCCGGGAAAAGTATACCGCAAAGACGACGATGCTACCCATTCCCCCATGTTTCAGCAGATAGAAGGTCTGCTGGTAGATACTAACATTACCTTTGCTCACCTTAAGGCAGTACTGATGTCCTTTGCCCATAGTATTTTTGGGGAGCAAGTCAAGGTGCGTTATCGCCCCAGTTTCTTCCCGTTTACAGAGCCCAGCGCTGAAATGGACATTTCCTGTGTTATATGCGGGGGAGAAGGCTGCCGGGTGTGTTCTTATACCGGTTGGCTCGAGATTTTGGGGGCTGGAATGGTGCATCCCCATGTATTGAAGTACGGCGGCTATGATCCGGAAAAAGTATCTGGTTTCGCTTTTGGTATGGGAATTGAACGCATAGCCATGCTCAAATACGGTGTAAACGACCTGCGCTTATTCTTCGATAATGATCAGCGCTTTTTGAAACAGTTTTAGGAGGTGAGAGCATGGGAGTATCCACTAACTGGTTGAAGAAATATATCAATTATTCATGGTCTGCCGAAGAACTGGCAGAAGCTCTGACTATGGCTGGAATTGCGGTGGAAAGTATCGATGATGTGGAGGGAGATCAGGTCCTGGAATTAGATTTGACTCCTAACCGGGGTGATTGCCTGGGGATTATCAACTTGGCTCGCGAGGTGGCCGCTTTGACCGGTAACCAGGTCAACCTTCCGGAAATAAAGATACAGGAAAACTCAGAGGACATTAACAGCTATATTCAAGTAGAAATCAAAGACCCTGACTTGTGCCGCCGTTATGCAGCCCGAGTTGTCAAAAATGTGAAAATTGGCCCTTCCCCCGCCTGGATGCAGGAGGCCTTGATTCATTCAGGAATCAGACCGATAAACAATGTAGTTGATGTCACTAACTATGTAATGCTGGAAACCAATCAGCCCCTGCATGCTTTTGATTATAATCTGCTTTCTAATGAAAAACGCATTGTAGTTCGCCGGGCATACAGCGGGGAAAAATTCACCACCTTGGATGACGTGGAACGGGCTTTGGAAGAAAGCATGCTGCTAATAACCGATGGTGAAAAACCTGTAGCTCTGGCCGGTGTTATGGGAGGACAGAATACGGAAATCAACGATAACACCACCACTGTGTTGCTGGAATCGGCCAATTTCGATTCGGTAAACACCCGCCGCACATCGCAAAAATTAGCTCTGCGCAGTGACTCCTCCATGCGGTTTGAAAAGGGAGTGGATATCAACGGAGTGATTTTTGCCATTAATAGGGCAGCCCAGCTGATTCAAGAGCTAGCCGGCGGTGAAGTGGTGTCCGGTATTTGTGATGTTTACCCTCAGCCTCAACCTCCTCTTACTATTAGATTAAGGCCGCAGCGGGTTAATGAATTACTGGGAACCCAATTGACTGCTGATGAGGTAATAGAGTATTTAAGAAGATTGTCATTCAAAGTTGAATTTGATACAGCCAAAGATAGCCTGGATGTTACCGTCCCAACTTACCGGCCCGATTTGCAGTTAGAGGTGGATTTAATAGAGGAAGTAGCCAGATTGCACGGTTATAATGCGATCCCATCGCAACTACCGGCAGAAGCCTCCAGGGGAGGCTTAACACCCTATCAACAGTTCCAAGCTCGTATTCGCAATACCATGGCTGCTAATCTGCGGGAAGTAATTAATTATAGCTTTATAAACCGGGATATGTTTGATCGTATAATGCTGCCGCCGGAAGACTTTCGCCGTAATGCGGTGGTGATAGCCAATCCTCTATCAGAGGAGCAGGGGGTTATGCGCACATTGCTGATGCCCGGGCTGCTTATGAATATCAGCCGCAATTTAGCCCGGCGCAATCAGAACCCAGCTTTCTTTGAAATGGGATCAGTTTTTATTCCCGGTGAAGGAAAGCTGCCCAGTGAGATTTTAAAACTAGGAGCTGCAGTGTCCGGACGCAGTGATATCAGTTGGAAAGTACCATCTTATGAGTTGGATTTTTATTACCTAAAAGGTTTGGTGGAAGATTTATTCCGTCAGATCGGAGTGAAAAATGGAAGGTTTGAGGCTGCGGCTGCTCCCGGTTTCCATCCAGGACGCACCGCCATTATTAAGTGTGATGAAGATGAAGTAGGAATAATTGGCGAGGTCCATCCTCAGGTACTGGCCAACTTTGATATTAAAGATCGGGTAGTGCTTACCGAACTGGAGGTAGAAAAGCTCTATAGACATGCTGTTCCCAAAGCTATGACGGAGTCTATTGGACGGTTCCCAGCGGTAGAGCGGGACATAGCTGTGCTGCTGCCCGTGAATACTGCCGCTTCTGATGCCATTGATACTATTCGCATAGCTGGGGAACCACTTTTGCGGCAAGTAGTAATATTCGATCTGTTTACCGGTGGCCAACTGCCGAAAGATGTTAAGAGTATAGCTTTCCGCTTGACTTTCCGATCAGATGAAGGAACCCTTACTGACAGTCAGGTTAAGGAGGCAATAGATAATATAGTAAAAGAGCTTCAGCAAAAATTGGGGGCTAAGCTGCGCTGATAAGATTATTAGGTATCACTTAACTCCAGCTTGAATATAGTAGAATACAACCGGAAGGGCACGGGAAAAAAGGGACAAAATCCAGCCGTGTAAAAAGAGGGCATCAGGCCCTCTTTTTTGTTGGTAAGGCATGTTGTTGTAGACCATAGCCAATGGTAAGAAAAGCTGTAACCCGGGTGCCTCTAGTATTCCTGTGATTCTTCCAACTTGACTATAAATAGAAACTTCTGGTAACATGATGAAAAGTGTCGTAAACTCCCAATAATTTTAATATTTAGAGTTTTAATCACTGAGGGATATATGTGAAGGTACTAAAAGGTGAGGCTACAAAACCTTGGGGCTGAGGTGTATAAACTATGGATTGTAAGCTGGCCAAAGTACTAAACAGTATTTAACACTGGAGCAATAGGTGCCCCGGTGTTTTTTTATAGCTTAACGAAACATGGAATCTGTAATAAATGACCACTGGACACACCATAGGTAGCTCTGCTTAACAGAGGAATGGTTGGATAGGAGCGGCAAAACAAGAGAGAGGTGTGGTCATGGATTTGCTAAGTAAGAAGAAAAAAGGGCGTTGTGAACCACATTCGCCGATCAGCGCGATAGCCAAGTGCGTCGTTGTTAATTCAATTATTTTTGCAATAATAATCGTATTAACAACTAGTGCAGTACCATGCTTTTCCGCCGAAGAAGTCATTTGGACAGAGGATGAGCTTGCCTTCATGGAAGATCATCCTGTGATTCGACTTGGTATTGATCCTGGTTTTGTGCCCTTTGAATTTATTGATGAAGATGGTGAATACAAGGGAATCGTTGCCGATTACCTTACTTTGATTAGTAAAAAAACCGGTTTGCAGTTTGAAGTTGTTAAAGGCTTATCCTGGCCAGAAGCCTATGATATGGCGTTAAAAGGAGAAATTGATGTACTATCTGCTATTGGAAAAACCAAGGAAAGAGAACAACACTTTCTTTTTTCCGAACCTTATTACTACTACAAAAGAGTAATCGTAACCCGTGATACAGATACC
>JAKPGY010000243.1 GCA_029550685.1 Bacillota bacterium | reverse complement strand
GAAAACTTGAACCTGTCATCGGCCGTTCCGGCACTCCCGATGTTCGTTCCTTTGGAACTCACTATTAGTGTTGCGAGGGAGCACAGCGACGTGGCGATCTGTTAACTCTAACCGTTAGTTGACTAGAGATCGCCACGCGCTACGCGCTCGCGATGACAGTACAGCTGTCTTTTGCACTAACGCGAGGACCGTTTTCACAGCAATGACATACAGAAAACCCGTTTACACCGTAATTAATGAGGATAGTTAACTTCCAAAGCCACGCAGATGACGGTCATGTCGTCACGGGGTTTGCCTTGGCACAAACCCAGAGCTTTTTGCATTATCAGGTCGGCGTTTACCTGGGGATCATCTTCATACACCAGGGCCAGAAATTCTGGGATCCATTCCTCTCCCGGAATTGTACGGGAGGCCTCAAACACCCCATCGCTGACCAATACCAGCATATCCCCGGGACACAGCGAACGTTTTTGAGCTCCGATGTCGATATTATCCATTATACCCATAGGAAGTGAGTTGGAACTTACTATTCCCACTCTTTTACCGCGGCGGATAAAGGAAGGCACGCTTCCCACCTTAATGAAATCCACCTGGGCAGTAAACAAGTCTATCATCACCATATCCAGGGTGGCAAAGGTATCCGCAGTGGACTTTAACTGCATAACCGAATTGATGGTCTTCAGGGCTGTTTCCCGGTCAAAGCCGCTGTTGAGCATATTTTCCAAAAGGCGTACGGCTACCTGGCTTTCGTTCAGCGCCTTCTGTCCAACCCCCATGCCATCACTAAGGGCAATTAACTGCTGCCCTTCTTTCAGGGTAGCTATGGTAAAACTATCTCCGCAAACCGCTTCTCGCCCTACCTGAGCAGCCCCGGTGATGACCCGGTAGGTAAAGGAACGGCACATAGTAAACTCGCATAAGCCTTTGCCGGGCAAACGCGGGCAGTTCTTTTCACAGACTTCGTATTTTTCCCCCAGATAGGAGGATAAAGCCAGAGCAGTCTCTTTTTCGCAACGGTCTTCGGCAGCGCAGGCTTCGGCACTAACGGTAATAAACTTCTGCTGTTCCCCCGCTTTTACGGGAGTGATATCCTTAATGCCCTGACCGGAGCGTTTCAATTCGGACAGCAGACGATCCCTCAGGTCAAAATCGACCATGGTCTGTACATCGATCTGGCCGGCCAAATCCCGGATCACCTTACTGACACCCTGCAGCTGCCGGGATACCAGGTCCCGGGATTCCCCCAGTCTTTCACGCCAGTAGTCATTAATACGCAGGTTGTCGAACAAGTAATTGACGGTGCTTACCAATTCCCGCCCGTAAGTACAGCGCCGGCGGAATTCCTCCGGACATTGCTGGTATTCCACTGAACCGCCGGTCTCCGCCAAGGTAAATATTTCCATGATCTCCTGGGAAGTACGATAGCAGTCTCTTTCCCAGCAGGCATGGCAGCGCGGGCAGCTTTTACAGAACCCGTGAGCAATTTCCTCATATAAATAATCCAGATAGCTGCGGTTGCTGGTTTCCTGCCGGCTGGAGGCCTCTTTAACAAAGGCATAACTCAATTCCTCAAAAACCCGGGCTAGATTCTCCATCCTATGCCGGGCAGTCTCCTTTAAGCGAACATCAATCATCTGTACCTGATTCTCCTTGAGATTGGAGATAGGTCCCAGGGATTGAATGGGTACCCGCTCGGTTAAGGTTTCAGGCAGCAGGAAGAAAATCAGGCAGGCCACGGCACTTTCCCACATCCCCAGAATGGTGGCCTGGGTTTCACTGATGAACAGAGAAAGAGCCAGGGTCCCCATCATAAAACCTACCATAACCCCCAACCGGCCAAAATTACGAAACAGTCCAGCTAAAAGACCGGCTACAGCAAAAAGGGCCAGAGTCTGGGCAAAAACACTGGAAGTAACCGAGGGGATCAATCCGGTCATTACTCCTACCATGGTACCACCGCCGGCTCCCCAGATCAGCCCGGCTACCAGTATTCCCAACCGGCATAAAATACTGCCCACCTGCAGTCCGGCCAGGGTAATGCCCTGCAAACCCATCACCAGTCCAACGCCTAATACCAGGAAGGAGGCTATATCTTCAAAAGTGAAATGGGCCAGAGGACGTGATTCTTTCAAAGCTACAGAGCAGACCATAAAAACGAAAACCAATATGCCTGCGATCATGGCTTCAAATACTACCACCATTTCTCCATAAAAGGTGAAAGAGGTGAAAAGCAAAAAGGTGGTTTTCACTACCAACAGGATGGCCATGGTCAACAGCGGTAATCCCCACCATACCTTGTCTTCCGGGATACGGACCGAATTCATCACGGCGGTGATAAGCAGCAGGGCAATTATATTGCTTCCCAGACTAGTCCCGGATAGGACACTGATAAATCCGGGCAGGGCAAATAATGCAATCACCAAGGCTCGCGAGCGGTGTCGATAACCAAAAGCTGCCAGGTAGGCAAATATAAAAGGAAGCAGTTCACCCAGCACAAAGGCCCGGGCCATAAGAACGGCCCCGGCACCAATGAATAATTGATCTATGGTAAATAAAGCCTGCAGCGAAGGCAACAGGCTACCGGAAACTTTAATCGGTTTTAGCTTTAATAACGGTCGCCGCAGCACTCTCCTTTTGCTTATCCCGGGTTCTGACACCCGTTGATAAGGGTAAACTTCCATTTTATCCAACACATCAGTCCCCCCCTTTTTGGCGGTTTGTCCACCAATTATAGCAGGGGCCGGTGATAAAATTTGTAATTACCAGTCAGGGAACACCTGAATCTTCCAACAAAATTCCTGGCTTGGCCTGTATTGCCCACACTTTCCTCGTTTGTTCAACAGGAGTGAGCGCTGCATTTTGGCCCTAATTGCCACAGAGCTGAGCGATTATACCATCCAGAATATCGGATTCGCTAACCAGCATTTCTTTATAACCAAACTGTTCCATTATCAAGGCCAGGATACGAAGGCCTGGTACAATAATATCAGCACGTTCAGGCTGGAGACCTATTACCTGGCGTCGTTCTTCCAGGGGCATGGCACTCAGATGATCGCGCCAGTATTTTACCTGGTCAATAGTAAGTTTTTGACCATGCACCATCAGGGAGTCGTACTCTTTTAGGCCGCGCTGCATGGCTACCAGGGTTGTGGCGGTTCCCCCTACAGCTACCATAGGGTAACTAAGAGCAGAAAACCGGTTGGTTAAAGGCTGAAGCACCTCGCTGATTTGCTGGTCGCTCATCCCTGTTTCCGCCGCCCGCACAGCACCAATGGGCAGCGACACATTCCAGGGATGGGGATCTTCCAGCATAAATTCGGTGCTGCCTCCCCCCAAATCCACCACCAGAGGAGGCCGGTACAAAGGCAAACCGCGCCTCACCCCCAGGTAACTGAGCCGGGCTTCTTCCTCACCACTGATAACCTCCACCTGCCAGTTTAGTTCCTGGCGGACCCTCTGCACAAACTCCTCCCGGTTTATAGCCTCTCGCAGGGCACTGGTACCTACTGCCCGCAGGCGCTCTACCTGGCAGCCGGTAATATGCTCCTGCAGTACCCGTAATCCTCGCACGGTCCTCTCCATGGCCGCAGGACTAATCATACGCAGGCGATCTACCCCTTCCCCTATGCGGGTAGTCACCATGGTCCTCTGCAAGGTCCGACATTGCTCGCCCTCTATTTCGGTAATCAGCAGGCGACAGGAATTGGTTCCTATATCTACCGCCGCATAACGCATAAATCTCCTCCTTAAAATAATTATGATTTGAACAGACCAGGATGAATGAAAAGCCACCTTTTGTGTCATTGCGATTCCCTGAAAGGGGCGCGGCAATCTCATTCAACTTGCCCGTGACTCTCGTTCAAGATCGCCGCGTCACTTCGCTCCCTCGCAACCTTTATCGTACCCGCAAGGGTACATCGGTAGTCCTTTAGGGCGATGACACAACGACGACTGTTTTCACAGCAATTGTCAACTGTGGCACAGGCCACGATGAACGAAAACATCGTTGTACGGCTTAAGTAGTAGTATTAGCCGGGCGAGTGACTACGACGAGCCGTTGCAACCCACGGCGAAACCGAGGGCTGCGAAGCGGAGCGAGAAACAGGACGTTTCGAGCAACGAGGACTGAGTGCATGGATGCCGAATTCCGAGTGGTCCGCTTCGCACCGAAGTAAGCCGATGGGTTACCGGCGAGGAGTCCCGGAACGAGCCGGCTAAACTCCTGCATCCTGGCTAACATCCTGCGAAACCGTGATTAGCGCAGATGGACATAGAGATCGCCACGCGCTACGCGCTCGCGATGACACATAAGAAGGCTTCGGGTCTGTCCATCGCTAGGACGTTTTCTCAGCAGGGACACATTAGGAAGCTATTTTCACAACAATGACAGAAATAACCGTCTCTCACACCCTTCTAAAGATTAAAAAGCACTTCCGAAATGGAAGTGCTTTGGGACGATCTAGTTTCCTCGGGGTCTTCTTCGCGGCTCCATGCGATTTTTCAAAGGCTGCAAACGTTCATCACTTTCCTTGAGAAACTTGGCTATCATATCATCCAGATTGCCCTGACCCTCACGACTATTGGGACGCGGGCGGTTGTTAGCGGCGAAATTGCCGGATAGCCGATCATTATACTGCGGGGCTGGCCGGGCAGGTTTTTCCGGTGCGGTGGTGGGGTTCGCCTGTTTTATAGATAGGCCAATCTTTTTGCCGGCAACGTTCAGAACCTTAACCTTTACGGGATCCCCTTCCTGCAAAAAGTCTCTTACATCTTTTACATAGGTATCTGCAATCTCAGAAATGTGGACTAACCCTACCGTCCCTCCTGAGAGCTCAATGAAGGCGCCAAAACTTGTTATTCCCTGCACCTTGCCTTCCACAATGCTACCAGGCACAATATTGGTTTGTTCGGTTGGCATAAAAAATAGAATCCCCCTCGGATTGATACTAGGTTCATTGTATCTTGTGCCAAGTTGATAGTCAATATGTCAAGCACGGTAGCTGTGGCCTTTTTCCTTATCTCGATAGGACTGGAATCAGAGGTTGTTCTCCGGGTCTGACCATTCCCAGTTGTTCCCGGGCTATTCTTTCAATATTTTCCGGAGAATCGGCTTGCTCCAATTCTAACTGCAGGGCTTGTTGCTCTTTCTCCAGTTCAGCTTTTTGCTCCAACAGAGCTTGCTTACGCTCCGAAAGCTCGACTATGGTTTTGATGCGCGGTACCAGCGTAAACAGCAGTACGGTGCATAGCAACCCAATGCCAAGCCAGCGCAGAGGTTGTCTGACTTTACCTTTATTCTTCAAGTTCATCATCCTCCCCGCCATAGATACCCAATACATCTCCGGGAAGCACGATGACCACTTCATAGCCTTTATTACGAGCCCGGTTGTACAGGGTGGCAATAGTGCTGGCAGAGATTTTAAGTATTTTGGCAATTTCCTCGGTGCTTTTGCCCATTTCCTTCAAGGCTACCACCTGACGTTCCCGAAAGCTCAGCTTTTCTGCTCCCCGAATTTCTATCTTCATATATTAACAGGCCTTATCCACATTTTTTCCACAAACTGTGGACAAATTTATTACTATACATTCGGGGAACCTCGGATTAATTCCTGCCTGTGGATAATTTTTTTGTTTAATCTGGTCCCTTATCAACAGGGGGTGGGGCTTGGCCAGTTTTCATAAGTCCTTTGAACCAGTCAGCCACCATTCGCCCAGGGCGCTTAATAAGGCCGGTTAGGAAGGAAGCTATTCCTATTGTCAGCCGGGCAGCTTGAGAAACAGGTTCTTCCATGACCTGCCCCAGATAACGATGATATAAAATGATACCCACTACCAGGGCTATTAAAACGTAAACCCGCATCTCGCCCTGATTTATAAACAGCATGGCGGCAAATATCAACAGAATCATCAACATCCACAGAAAGAAATCCATTATATACAAGGCATACTTGCCCAACCGGGCACCTCTAACCAGGAGCTGATAAAACTGAAACACCATGCCAGCGACAACTCCAAGCACTAGTGTCAGCAAAAAGGATTGTATCTGGAAGAGCAGCTCGGACAATCATATTCCCCCTCGCAGCCCGACCAAGGGTTGTTATTTCAGCAGGCGGTTAAGAATATTGCGGCTGCGGGTTCTCACGTCACTGCCCTGTTCCCGGTAGACTATGCTGTTAACGTTTCCTTCCACCGCAACCTTACCTTCATCCAGATTCAGCAGAGTGATATGCAGTTGTTCACCGGCAATGTTCAAAAATCCCTGCTGGGTTTCCAGGATGATTTCCTGTTCATCAAAGGTATTGACATTCACCACTCCGGTTAATTCCATCTGGTTGCGGTTAACCAATTTCAGTGAGTGATCTGCCACGGCATTCGCCTCCCATCCAGGGTACAAAACCCAGTGTTTTCACATTTACCTTCTATACATATGCAGAGAAAGCTTAGGTTATGACCGGGTGCCTGTTCCAGAAAAAACAAGAATCGCCCTGAGGCTCAGGGCGATTTTAATCAATTACCCGGTATAAATTTTTCGCTTCACTGGCTGCCACATTGTCTTTTATGTCCAAGACTTCATAGACAGTGGTGCGATTGCCGACCTGAATAGTAATGCGATCTCCTTTTTTGATCTCTGTAGAGGGCTTAGCCACTCTCCCGTTCACTAGCACCCGCTCATGTTCTGCAAAATCCTTGGCTACCGTGCGGCGCTTGATGATGCGGGATACTTTCAGGAACTTATCAAGACGCATTATTATACTAGAGCGTCTTTGAGAGCTTTTCCGGCTTTGAATGCAGGAACCCGGGTGGCTGGAATATTAATTTCCTGTCCAGTCTGAGGATTGCGTCCCTTGCGGGCTTGTTTCTGCCGGACCTCGAAGGTTCCGAAGCCGATCAACTGCACCTTGTCCCCCGCCTTTAATGTTCCTTCCACGGTGTCGAAAAATGCATTGACTACTTTCTCAACATCTTTTTTAGTCATCCCAGTTTTTACCGCTACCTCATTAATTAAATCGGTCTTGTTCAAATAATGTCCCTCCTTTAGCCCTGGTTTACTTGGCATATTATGGCTAATTCGCTGTACATCAGGTATTTTCCTTTTTTTCAGTCAAATTAAAAAGAATTTAAGCTATGTTTCTTAAATATTTATAGACCCTTTTTCTTAGCTTCATCCCAATAGTGATCCATTTCCTCCAGGCTGACCTCCTGCCAGCCGCGTCCTGAGGCTTGCAAAGCATCTTCTATGTAGTTAAAACGGCGCACAAACTTGTCATTACACTTCTGCAAAGCCTGCTCGGGTTCTACTCCCTTGAAACGAGCCACATTTACCAGAGCAAACAACAGATCTCCAATTTCCTCTTCTACTTCTGCACCCTGTGCTTGAGCCAGCTCGTCCATTTCCTCTTTAAGCTTATCCAGTGCGCCTTGAACCTCCGGCCAGTCAAACCCCACCCGGGCGGCTTTATACTGGAGTTTTTCCGCCCGCAAAAGAGCCGGCAACATCACGGGGATACCTTCCAGGATTCTGGATTTGCCCTCCTTTTTCTTAAATCCTTCCCAGTGATCCATGACATCATCACTGGTTTCCAAATTCATATCGGCAAAAACGTGGGGATGGCGGCGAATCATTTTTTCCTCAACGGTGCGGGCTACGTCAGCAAAGCTAAAGTAACCTTCCCGCTCAGCCAGGGCAGCATGAAACACCACCTGCAACAGTACATCGCCCAACTCTTCCTGCAGTTTTTCCATATTCTTTTCCTTGATGGCCTCAATTACTTCATAACATTCTTCAATTAGATAACGGGTCAGCGATTCATGGGTCTGTTCCCGGTCCCAGGGGCAACCCTGAGGACTTAACAGTTTGTCCATTACTGCGAGAAGATCTTCCATAGCCTTGGTTCCTGTTTCCATAAGCCCTATCCTTTCTTAAGAAGACACATTAAACATTCCTTTTCTTCTTATTTAACATCCCTGATTATATTCTTCAGCATGTTCAGATCCAGTTCCTTTACCAAAAACAGTAAAAGCCCGTAGATACCCACCCCTAGAGTGATGGCTATTAAAGTAGCAATGTGTGAATGTATATCGATGCCTACCAGGTATTGATAGGCGTATTTTACCGCTATAGCCATTACAACCGTCACCATGGTTATTTTCAGCAGGCGCCCTCCCTCATATTCCACCTTGGTAAGACGCCGCAGGTAAATAATATTCAACAGCGACCCTACGGTAAAGGCCAAAACGGTACCAATGGCCGCCCCGCGTATATTCAGCACCGGGATAGCAGTCAAAGTATAGTTGAAAATTACCTTTAGAACACCGGTTACGAGCAAATGGCGCATAGCTATTTCCGGCCGGCCGATGCCCTGCAAGCCGGCACTGGACAGCTGAAAAGCAGCCAGGGTTATACAGGAAAAAGCTAACGGCTCCAGCGGGATTCCGGCCTCCGGTGCAGCATATAAAAGGTCGCAGATGGGGAAGGCCAGGGTATACAGGCCAGCGGCACAGGGCAGGGAGATGATCATACCGGCCCGCAGTCCATAGTTTATGCGGGAATTCAGCAGATAACGATCACTTTTGGCTAGAGCCTCACTAACCGCCGGTACCAGACTGGTGGATATGGCAATGGTAAAAATAGTAGGCAGGCTGATTAACACCGCGGCCATACCTGACAGCTGTCCATACAAGGCCGTAGCCTGGGAAGCTGTATAATTTATGTACTGCAGGCGTCCCGGGACTATGATGGCATCCAACATCTGTACCAGGGGCAAGACCACCGCCCCAAAAGAAACCGGCACGGCCAGTCTTACTACATCCTTGGCCAGTTCCCATGAGCTGGTGCCGCTGTACTGCAGGCTTTTTTTCTCACCGGCCCGCTCCCGGCGAAAGCGGATGTAGTATATGAACAGCACGGCAAGCCCTACCATGCCCCCTACTACTGCTCCAAAAGTAGCACCTGCGGCAGCATATTCCAATCCCCGGGGGAAAAGTACCACCGCCAGGATTATAACGGCGGTCACCCGGAAGAGCTGTTCTATCACCTGGGATACGGCGGTGGGTATCATGGTCTGATGCCCCTGGAAATAGCCACGGAAAACTGACATCAGCCCAGCAAAGAAAATAGCCGGGGCTACTGCCAGAATGGGCAGGTAAGCCCGGGGTTCACTTAATACATCAGTGGCAATAAACCTAGCTCCCTGCATAACCGCCAGACTCAAGATAATACCGAAAACGAACAGCATTAACAGGGATACCCGAAATATTTTGCGGCTGTCTCCGGTAAGCCCCTGGGTTTCCTTGCGGGACACCAGCACAGAAATGGCCACAGGCACGCCGGCTGTAGCCAGAGATAGAATAGTGGTATAAATGGGATAGGCCATCTGATACAGGCCCATACCTTCTCCGCCTATGAGACGGGCCAAAGGTATACGGTACAGGGCACCCAGAACCTTGCTTATGGCTCCGGCTACACTGAGAATTACCGCCCCCTTCAGAAAACTCTGCCTGTTGTCCATTTACTTCCTCCCCAAATTTCCGTGAGGTATATTATACCACATAATAAGCATGATAAAACTGCTCCAGCGCGCGATACCAGTTGGGGACGGATCTTCTTGCAATTTAGAGCAGATTGTTCCGGGAGCAAAGCAAACACCTCTTCGCAAGAAGATCCGTCCCCTAACCTTGAAAAGAGCGGCTGTAAGGCCGCTCTTAACTAGCTGCAGGGTAAATTCTGCCTATATAGACTCCACCGGCTATATGCCTGGGTGGCTGGTGTATTGACAGCAACAATGCGTTTTCATTATTGTTCCATTTGTTTAGCCAGAAAGCCTGCTGCGGTTTCAGCCAGCTTTACTTCCATATCTCCCAGGGTAACATTGGCGTCCTTGGTGACTATTATTACGGCTCCGATGGGATCACCCTGAGTGATTATTGGGGCGATAACCTGAGCCTTGATGGTATACTCCCGGTCATCATTCTGAATCACATGCTGGTTCTCATCGGCAGGGTTATCCAGATTGTTCATCACCAGGGTAGTACGTTCTTCCAAAGCTCGTTCCACAGCTTTCCCTACGGATTTGCTGAGAAACTCCCTTTTGTTGGCGCCGGCTACCGCGATAATAACATCCCGGTCCGCTATCATCGAAATATGCCCAATGGTCTCGTTGAGCGAGTCCGCATATTCTTTAGCGAAATCTCCCAGTTCACCAATGGGAGAATATTTCTTTAAAATAACTTCTCCTTCTCGATCAACAAAAATTTCCAGAGGGTCACCCTCACGAATGCGTAAAGTTCTGCGTATCTCCTTAGGGATAACGACCCTACCCAGGTCGTCGATCCGGCGAACTATTCCTGTTGCTTTCAATTTACATTATCCCTCCTTTTTTGAAGAACTTGAAAAACCTGTTTTCCTTTCAGTGATAGTATATAACTCAAAATCCCCTTTTATTCACTTTTTACCATCGTCCCATCATAAAATTAATTCTTTCTATTATGGATTGGGCAATCCAGGTTGTCCTTATTTGTCAGCAAAAGCCGTCTGATGATGGAAGACAAAATTCGCCTGTCCAGAAAGGGTCGGGAATAAGATAAAAAGCTCGTTAATCCAGTAATAGTTTTCCTGTTAATGGCCAGACTAATCTGGAAAAGAATTGTAAGATTCGCGGAGGACTTGATTGTGCAGCGTATCAGTTCCTTTCAGATTTGGGCCACCTTGACAGTAATGACTATTCCCATTGCTTTTCTGGAAGTGCCCAAACGCCAGTTGGAAACACTCAGCAACAATGCCTGGATAGCAGTGGTTTTGTCACTGCCTTTCGGGTTTTTGATCTATGCCATGTATTTGTTTATAATTCGCCGCAGTCAAACTCCTTTTCCGGCTATGCTGGAAGAACATTTTGGGTCGACGGTGGGCCGATTCCTGCAGGTATTTTATTTCCTGAGCGAGCTGTTGATCGCCGCTTTTGGCATCCGCTTGTTTGTTGAATTTGTGGAAACCAATGTTTTGCCGGGAACTCCTATAAGTGTGCATATTACCGTCCTGCTGTTGGTTTGCTTTTCAGCCCTGAAGTCCGGAAGGCAAACTTTTCTGAGGACTTTTGAAATCGTTGCCATAGCAGGATTGTTCATCACCGTCTCCATACTGCTCATGGCACTCAGCCGGCCATTAAATGTTGAAAACCTGCTGCCCATTAACAATTTAAACTTGAAGGATCTGGCCTTGGCTACTGCTTCGACCTCGATTATCGTATCCCGGGGCTTCATTATACTGGTGCTGGGCAAGCTGGCCAGTGATTGGACCGGGTTACGCAAAGCGGCTGTGGCGGCATTGTTCACTTATGTGGTCCTAATAGCCTGGGCCCTTTTACTTTCTATCTTGATATTCAGCGGACCCGCTGCCAAAACCCTGTCTTTCCCCACTTTCACTATTGTGCGGATTATAAATATAGGCGGTTTTATCCAGAATATTGACATCGTTTTCATCGGTGTTTGGACTATGGGTATGTTTGCCACCACCACTGGCACCTGGTTTATCAGCCTGATAAGCCTGCAGCAGGCTTTGCGCCTGGAAAGCTATCGCTTCATGGCAGCGCCCACCGCTTTAATCATAGGAGTATTATCTTTAACCATGGCCGACAATATCTTGGAGGTGCACATACTATCTGAAGTTTTAATTCCTATTTTTTACAGCATAGCCTTATTTCTGATTCCCTTCATTATGTTTGTACGAATATTGTTTAAGCCCCAAGCTCGCTCCCAGCCGGCCCAATCCATACCAGTACAGAATATGGATTGACAGTCAGTCTCTGTATAAGGGCTACTTTTACAGAACAAACTAAAGTGAAGTGTAACCGGAGCAGTTAAACAGGAGGTCCACATGCGTTATTTAAGTAGCAAAGGCAAATCCGAGGGCTCCTCTGATCCTCATGAACTGATAAATCAGCCCATAACCGGCAACTTAAATACTGATCAGAATAATCTGGAAGTTATATTGCAGAATTGTTCGGATCTGGTCCTAAAGCGCTTTCAGTTCGGCAATCCTCCTTTTGAAGGTTTGCTGCTCTATTTTGACGGACTGGTGGACCGGCAAGAAGTGGAATTTAATCTGCTTAAACCTCTTATGCTGGAAATGGATATGCTGCGCAACCAGGATGGAACTCTGCAGGAAGACGTGCTGGAAAGCGTGCGTTACCGGATAGTGACCATGGCCGAAATAAAAACGGTTACTGATTACAACAGCATTTGTCACCATATTAGCTCCGGGGACGCGGTCTTCTTGATTGATGGCATAAAAGAGGCTCTGGTGGCCGGCACCCGCTCCTGGGAAGGCAGGGGGGTAGAAAGACCGGAGAACGAGGTAGTGGTCTATGGTCCCAAAGAGTCCTTTACCGAGACGGTGCGCTTTAATACCGCTATGATCAGGCGTCGTATTAAATCGGCTAATCTCAAAATAGAAGGCTATATTATGGGGCGGGTTACCAAAACCGATGTGGTCCTGTGCTATATCAGCGGCATAGCTCCCCCTAACCTGATCAATGAGATACGTTCCCGTTTGGCAAGCATTGACACTGACGCGGTCCTAGATCCTGAGTACCTGCAGGAATTCATAGCTGACACCCAAAATACTATTTTCGCTCAGGTGGAACATACTGAAAAGCCAGACCGGGTATGCGGACATCTCCTGGAAGGCCGGGCAGCCATTATTGTGGATGGCTCCCCTACCGCCATGATTTTACCGGTATCCTTTCCCCAGTTCTGGATAGCTGCAGAAGATTACTACACTCCTTTTATACCGGCCTCATTGTACCGTATAGGGCGTTTCACTGCATTTTTACTGGCCCTGTTATTACCCTCCTTGTACGTTGCAATTACTTCCTATCACCAGGAAATGCTTCCTACTGCTTTGTACCTGACCATTGCCGCAGCCCGGCAGGGGGTGCCTTTCCCTATTTTTGTGGAAGCATTCCTGATGGAAGCTACCTTCGAACTCCTGCGCGAAGCGGGCTTGAGACTGCCCCGAGCAGTGGGCCCGGCCGTAAGTATTGTGGGGGCTCTGATTATCGGAGATGCCGCGGTTCGAGCTGGTCTGGTATCCACTCCCATGGTGGTTATCGTAGCTTTCACAGGTATAGCTTCTTTTGTAGCCCCTAATTATAATGCTGCTTTGATCATACGCATAGCCCGTTTTGGTTTTCTGGCGGCCGCTGCTGCTCTGGGATTTTTAGGCATTATGGTGGTGCTGATTCTTATGCTGGTGAGAATGGCTTCTCTCTCTTCCCTGGGTATGCCGTACCTGTCCCCTATAGCCCCCTTTAACTGGACTCAGCTGAGCGACATTATTCTAAGAAGACCCTGGAAAATGGCCAACCAGCGCCCCTATATGGAAGGCATGGAAAACCAGGTTCGTCAGAAGTCCGGGGAGGGAAATGCATGAAATATTTTAAGCTTGCCTTGGTTACAGCATTTCTGCTGGGTTGCTCCATGATTATAATTGGCTGCCAGGCTCGGGAAGTAGATCAGACCACTATTGCCATAGGAACTGCTGCGGACTGGAGTGAAGACAGCTTCATCGTTACAGTCCAGCTGGCCCAGGCTACTACCCAGGAACAGTCTAGTTCTCAAGCGCGTGCCCAATCTATAGTGCTGAGTGAACGCGGCCAAACCTTAAGCGAATGTGCCCGGCGAATGACCCTGATCCTGCCTCGTCTTCCTTTATGGTTCCATGCCAATACTCTGGTCCTGGGAGAAGATTTGGCTAAACGTGGTATTACTGATGTGATAGACTTTCTTTCCCGTAACATCAACATCCGCAAAAACTCTATGCTGGTAATGGCGCGAGGGGCTCCTGCCGCAGAAATCTTAAAGGTGGAAACCCCTCTGGAACCTCATTCGGCGGTGGCTATCCGGCGCATACTGGAAACTCAGGAAAACCAGACCGGTATTTATGTTCCCATGACCCTGGAAGATTTTCTCTATAGACTGACAACCCCGGGAATAGACCCGGTACTGCCCCAGGTAAAAATAATTACCAATAAGGATAAAAAACTGCTGAAGGTTGACGGAATGGCTGTTTTTCGAGGCCCGGAGCTGGCAGGTGAATTAAACGAGACCGAAAGCCAGGGATTTCGCTTTTTAAGTCCTGAACAAATCCGGGGCGGATTAATTGTTATTCCAGCTCCCGGAGATGATAATCGCTATGTCACTGTCGAATTGATATCTTCCCAGGCATCTGTAAAACCGGTTCTGGAGGAGGGGCAGCTGCGTATCATGGTAGAAATTAATGCAGAAGGCAATTTTTATGATCAGACTTCCCCATTGCCCCTGCTGTCCCTGGAAAACTTTAATTATATGGAGGAACTGACCGCCCGGCAGATGGAGCAACAAATATACCAGACAGTCCATAAAACCCAGCAATACCAGGCTGACATCTTTGGCTGGGGCCGGTTAGTGAATGCTCATGACCCGACTATCTGGGCCCAGGTGGGAAAGGACTGGCCTGAAATTTTTGCCCAATTGGACGTGACTGTCAAGGTTAACTTTGAACTGCGCCGCACCTACTTAAACGATCGCTCATTTCTTATTAAATAATAAGGAGAAATCTATATGCTGCTGGCACTTGCCCTGATAACCTTTGTCTTAGTTGTGTGCATAGAACTGCCGGGGTTGTTAAAGAACCGTCTTTACAAAGAAATTCAAGTCTTTGGCATCTTATTTCTGCTGGGGATGTACTTAACCTTAGCCCAACTCTACCAATGGCCAATTCCCAACCCCCTGCAGGATTTATATCCCCGGCTGGAAATTCAAGGAGAATAAGTATGCGTATCAAAGCAGGGAAAATAATAATACTATTTGCTCTATTCTTTATTAGCGGCTGCGGTATGACGAATGTGGAACAAACAGCAGTGGGGTCCGGTTTGGGAGTTGACCTGGACGGCCAGGGCAAGATTTTATTCTATGCCCAGTTTAACCGTCCCGTCAATATTCAGGAGGCCGGTATCAGCGAAATCCAGGCTGAAGTTTTTGTAGGAACTGGCCTGACACCTACCCAGGCTGCCCGGGACATTATCCTGACTCTACCCCGATTGCCGCTCTGGTCTCATGCCGATGTTTTTGTGGTGGGGGAAACTCTGGCCCGCACGGATTTGTCCTATATGGCAGATTTTCTGGCCCGTAACCGGAATATACGCAAAGATGCTTTGATAGTTCTAGCGCACCAGGCCACCCCGTATGACATATTCCAGAGCGACTTTCCTATGTCTTTATCTTCCCGGGGCTTGGTAGACCTGCTGGAAATTCAGGAAGAGATGTATGGGGTATATAAACCGGTTTCCTGTGATGAGTTTTTGAATAAAGCAGCCTCTCCCGGTATTGACCCTATAATGCCCCAGGTTACTGTCTCCCAGCAGGAAGATCGTCCGGTAATAACCTTGGATGGCATGGCAGTGTTTCGTCAAAACCGCCTGGTGGGGTCGCTGAATGAACTGGAGAGCCGTGGTTATCTTTGGCTCACCGCCACAAAAAAGTTGGGGGGCTTAATTGTATTGGATAATCCTCTCCCTGGCCTGAACTTCGTAACTCTGGAGGTAAGCCGGTTCAACAGCTGTACTTACCCTCGTATTGAAGGTGGTGAGATCACCATGGACATAGAGGTGGAAGCGATTCTAAACCTGCATGATCAGGGCGGATTGGCCGATGTCCAGAAACTGGAAAATATTGAAACTTTGGAAACTCTAGCCTCCCGGGAAATTGAAAGACAGGTTCGGGCTTGTATTAACGGGGCTCAGCAGCTTAACGGTGATATCCTGGGCTGGGGAAAAAAGGTTTATTCCTATTATCCACAAGTTTGGACAACCATAGAGAACAACTGGTATGAAATTTTTCCTCATGTAAGAGCGCAGGTAACCGTGCAAACAGAAATTCGTAAACAAGGCCAGCTGAATGCGCCTTTAACCTTAAGGAGGTAAGGACTTGCCATGCTCGTAATTTTGCTGTCATTCACCTTTTTGTATATCCTGCTGGAAGGCCGGGACTTGCTGCACAACAAATCCTGGAAAGAAGCTCTGCTGGGTGCATTTATCATTGCTATCAGTATGGTATACGGAATTGATTACATGCGCGATGGTATGGCTCTGCCTCATCCGGGGCACCTTTTTGAGAAGCTGATGCCCCTGGTTAAAGCTTATGATTCTTTCTTCAAGCTGCCCACATAACCTGGTGAAGGAGGGATGTTTCATGCAAAACCGTATATCTTCGCAACAACTGGCCTTCTTATTATTTTTTCTGTTATTGGGCAGCTCTGTGATTTATGTTCCGGAGGCCGATGCGGGACGTAATGCCTGGATTTCTTCTATTTTGGCTGCATCAATCGGATTTTTTATTTTGGCCTTTATGCTGCGTTTACAACTTATGTTTCCGGGGATCAGCATCTTTAAGATAGCCGAACTGAGTCTGGGCGTTATCCCCGGTAAACTGCTAAACGGAGTTTTCCTGTATGTGGTATTTGCCATTACCATCCTTTCTCTGGGCGACCTGATTCTCCTGCTGCGCCTGCTGTTTCCATACGCTCCGCTTTTTTCCCTGCGCACCATTGTCATGTTGACTGCCGCTTACTGTTTGTATAAAGGGGTGACTAATGTAGCCCGTCTGGCCGAAGTCACCATAGCTTTTATCATTCTGCTTCTTACCTTGGGTTTTCTGGTTCCTGTCAACCTGGTGGAGTTTTCTAATCTGCGGCCGGTATTCAGCGATTGGCGGACCATGGTGGGTGCTGTTATCTACGGGGCAAACTGGCCTTATGCCCAGATAGCTGTATTGGTACTCCTGCTTCCTATGGTTACTGACCTGGAGAAGGGCTACTTTAAGGCTGTAACCTGGTTCATAATAGCTGCGGGGATACTGACCCTGCGCACTTTGTTGGTTCTGGCCGTCCTGGGACCAGAAATGACCCTGATCAACGCTTTTCCCCTTTATCAGGTCTTCCGTCTGGCCGAGGTGCAGACCTTTCAGCGCATAGAGCTGTTCTTTTTCGCCCTATGGTTTACTACCGTTTATATGCAGGTTTTAATCTACTATTTGGGTTTCACCATAGGCTTGAAAGAGCTGTTTGGCTTAAAAAACTACCGCAGCATCATTTTACCGGCTGGTTTGCTGGTAGTAGTTATGTCCATATATATAATTTCCTCCGATATGTATTTCCTGCAGGTTCTTACCCCCGCTTCCATTCCTCATGACCTGCCCCTTAATCTGCTCTACCCGATTATTATATTTGCCGCCGCTTCCATCAGCTATAAGAAAGTAAAAAGCAAATTGGAACCCTCCCCTTCTTCAAATACTGCTGAGCAGACCATGTAGTTCCATTAATGACCCCCGCTCTATATTAAGGCGCACCGTATAGTCATTTATGCGGCGAAATTTCATGCCCCGCATGCGCTGGTGCAAATCAGCCGGCAGCTTTCCAGCTACCTGGATTTCTACCTCCCGGCCTTTGCGGCGCAGCATTTTAATATCTTTAGTCTTGGCCATAATACGCAGGCTGGCTACTTCCAAGAAATTTTGCACCGGTACCGGCACTGGTCCGAAGCGGTCCACCAATTCCTGGCGTATCTCTTCCACCTCCTGCATATCGGCAGCTAAAAGCAGGCGACGATAGATACGCATTTTGGTGCCGGAATCGGGAATATATTCATCAGGTATATATAAGTCCACATCCATATCAAATTGGGGACTAAACTGGGGTTCAGGTGCTTGACCTTTTAGACGGGCAGTTTCTTCCTCCAGCATCCGCAAGTACAGATCAAAGCCCACGGCCGAAATGAAGCCATGTTGCTCCGGTCCCAGAATATTACCGGCTCCGCGGATTTCCAGATCCCGCAAGGCAATTTTCATTCCCGAGCCCAAATCACTAAATTCCCGGATCGCATTGAGCCGTTTTTGCGCCGTCTCGGACAAGACTCGATCCCTACGGTACGTAAGATAGGCATAGGCCAGCCTATAAGAGCGCCCCACCCGGCCGCGCAGCTGGTACAACTGGGCCAGGCCCAGTTTATCAGCTTCGTCAATAATCATAGTATTGACATTGGGCATATCAAGTCCCGACTCGATGATGGTAGTACATAGAAAAACGTCAAATTCGCCCCGCAGGAAGTTCATCATTACACGGGAAAGTTCGTCTTCTTTCATGCGGCCATGTCCTATGGCAATCTTCACTCCGGGAACCAGCTTTTCCAATTCCCCTTTTACTCTCTCCATATCTTCTATACGGTTGTGGACAAAAAAGACCTGTCCGCCTCTTTCCACTTCATTCAAGATGGCATCACGAATTATTTCCTCGTTGTATTCCATGACATAGGTGGTGATTGGATACCTCTCCGGAGGCGGGGTTTCAATAACACTCATATCCCGTAAGCCGGTTAAAGACATATGCAGGCTGCGGGGAATGGGAGTAGCGGAAAGGCTTAAAACATCCACCAGTTCTTTGAGGGCTTTAATTTTTTCTTTTTGTGCCACCCCAAAGCGGTGCTCCTCATCAATTATCAATAATCCCAGATCTTTGAAGCTTACATCTTTGGACAATATACGGTGAGTACCAATGATGATATCCACCACCCCTTTGCGCAAATCTTCCAGAATCCTTTTCTGTTGCGCGGGAGTGCGAAACCGGCTTAATACTTCGATGGTGGCAGGAAACTCCTTGAATCGATCCTGAAAAGACAGGTAATGCTGTTCGGCTAAAACTGTGGTAGGAACCAACATAGCTACTTGTTTGCCGTCCATAACCGCCTTAAAGGCTGCCCGCATAGCCACTTCGGTTTTGCCGTAGCCCACGTCACCGCAAATTAACCGGTCCATGGGGCGGCGGGATTCCATATCCCGTTTAACGTCGCGAATAGCCTTCAATTGATCCGGAGTTTCCTGGTAGGGAAAAGATTCTTCAAACTGGGCTTGCCAGGGCGTATCCGGTCCGAAAGCATGCCCTTCCCGGGACTGGCGGGCGGCGTATAGTTTGAGCAGTTCTTCGGCCATATCTTGAATAGACTGGGATACCTTGCGTTTGGTCCTTTCCCATTCACTGCCTCCCAGCTTACTTAGGCGAGGTTCCCGGTCCTCCGTGAGACTGTAGCGATAAAGGGCATCCAGTTTATCAAGAGGCAGGTATAATTTGTCGGTGCCGGCATACTGCAGCAGTATATATTCACGGGTGACTTCATCTGTTTCCACCCGGGTGACTCCTCGAAAGATGCCCACTCCATAGTTTTCATGAACCACATAGTCCCCTAGTTTCAAATCCTCTACCAGGAGGCGTTCCTCTTGCGCTCGTTTGCGCCGGGTAGTGCGGTGAGTGGATTTCTTACCCCAGATATCCTGCTCACTAACCAAAGCCATCTGCAAAGTGGAACTGACAAAACCTTTGGCCAGTTCGCCATCCAGGAATGTTACTCCGCTGATATGCCGCTCCACCAATTCTTTATGGAGCTGTTCCCTAGCAGCCCGGCCCCGGGCCATAATGTAAACGGTGTAATCTTTTTTAATCCACTCCTGTATGCGGTTGTATAAAGTAGACAGCTGGCTGAAAAAAGGCTCCATTTCCTGCTGAGCCACATGCTCCATTAAACTTACCCGGGCTTGGGGTATGTTGCCGGGAAAATACGAATGGTACAGCAGTGTACGAGATTGCAGCGCATCTATTAATTGCTCTCTGGTCAGAGTTTCCAACTCATAAACCGTCTTTTCCTCCCGGCGGGCTTCGCGGATAGCGGCCTGATAGCGTTTGCAAACCCGTTCATACTGCTTGGCAAAATCCCGGGGTTCATCAAAAAAAATCCAGCTGTCTGCCGGGAGATAATCAATCAGGGTAGCCTTTAGGTCGCTTCCATATAATTCATCTGCAGGCGTGATGGATATGTGTTCCTCGGAGCCGATGGAGCGCTGGGTTTCCACCTGAAAGCGGCGCAGGGATTCGATAGTATCCCCAAACAGGTCAATGCGGCAGGGGTTTTGATCCCCAACGGGAAAAACATCCAGCAGTCCTCCTCGCACCGCAAATTCTCCTGGCCGGGTAATAGTGTCGGCACGCTGGTAACCGCTCTGGACTAACTGTTCCAGCAAGATACGCAAAGGCTTCTCCTGCCCGATTTGTAATAGAATGGTTTCTTCCTGCAGCTGTTGCGGAGATTTCAAGGGAAACATAAACGCTGCTGGAGTAGCAATTATCACGCTTTGATGACGGGGCCGCCCCAGGCAATCCCGCAAGGTCAGAATGCGGGCTTCTTCCACCCGGGTATAATTTTCTTTTAAAAAAACCAGCTCTCGGCCTAAAAATAGCAGGATGCGTTCGGAGGGCAGAAATGCGCGCAGTTCTTTGGCCAAATCATAAGCCTTTTCCTCACTGGGAACCAGGCACAGCACTTTTCGGTTGAGCTGGCGCGCCAGTATATAAAGCAAATAGGTGCGGGCTGATCCAGCCAAGCCAGTTAGCAGGATGTTTTCTTTTCGGTCAATGGTTTCTACCAGTTGATTAATCCAGGTATCGTTCAAAGCAACCTCCCCATGACGAAAGGTGGACGCTGGTAAAACCTCCACTTTTCTGGATCTATGTAATTATGTATATAAATTAATTATAGAAAAACTGATGAGAGCGTAAAGGCGTTTCAGCGAAGCCCATTTCCAGCGAGCATTCCTCACACATGCCCCTCATTTCTGCACTGCCCTCGTAGCCTTCTACCTCCGAGGTGTCAAACACCTGCTGGCATATTTCACATACATGATATATTTTCACAACTGGCCAGCCCCCTTTC
Source organism: Bacillota bacterium (assembly GCA_029550685.1). GTDB lineage: Bacteria > Bacillota > Syntrophomonadia > Syntrophomonadales > Syntrophomonadaceae > DTU018. The sequence continues at coordinate 10,161 of JAKPGY010000243.1, read as the reverse complement.
CCTTTTGCTCATAGTTTTCCAGGGAAACTGGCAACTATACGTAACGTTACGTTTAATTCAATTGTACTCGTTCATAGCCTTATCTATGCCATGGGTCAACCAGCATTCCGCTGCATCGGCGGCCCGGGCTACTGCGTTTTGAATGATGGGTTTTTCTGCAGGGGCAAAACGACCCAAAACCCAGTCTGCCGCCTCACCGGGCGGCCGGCCAATACCGATGCGGATACGAGCAAAATCCTGGGAGCCCAGGTTTTCTACCAGCGAGTTCATGCCCCGGTGTCCTCCGGTTCCTCCTGCTGAGCGGATACGCAGGCTACCCACTGGCAAATCCATATCATCGTATATTACAATGAGGTCCTGCAAATTGATTTTGTAATAGGATATAAAAGCCCTTACCGCCCGACCGCTAAGATTCATGTAAGTCAGAGGTTTGAGCAGGAACACTTTTTCCTGGTTAATCTGCAGATGGGCAATAATGGCATCAAATCGGCTCTCTTCCCTCTGCACTGGATGGCGGCGGGCTAGTTCCTCCAAGGTCTGAAATCCCACGTTATGCCGGGTGTCCTTGTAACGCGGCCCCGGATTTCCCAGTCCCACTATCACTTTCATTGTCAGCTGCTCCTCACCTGTGGTGTATTAAAAAGCCCCGGATTACCGGGGCATTAACTGTTAAATACTCTGCCTTAAAGTGGTCAACTATTCACTGGCCTCAGCTTCACCCTGACTTTCCTCACTAACCTCGGACGGTTCATCAGCGGAAGCACGGTGAGATCCTAATACCAACGCTACCACCGTCTCAGGATCACTGACCTTTTCAACGGTGGGCAAGACCTCTAAATCAGCTATGGTAATCTTATCACCGACCTGCAGTTTAGATACGTCACAGCGTATGAATTCAGGAAGATCGGCTGGCAGGCAGGATACCTCCACTTCCTTGGCTCCTGTTTGGAGAATTCCTCCCTGTTTAACTACTTCTTCTTCACCTACTATTTGTATGGGAACCAGGCTGGTGATTTTCTCCGTCATGCTAACCGCCAGAAAATCTAAATGGATTATTCCCCTGCTCACCGGATGTCTCTGGACCTCTCTTACCAGAGCCATAACCGGCTGGGTTTCGCCTTCTAATTCCAGGCTGAATAATCCCCCATAACCAGAATGGCTAAATATCCGGTTGACTGTCTTCTCATCCACCGCAATGGAGAGAGCCTGTTTGTCCTTTCCATATACTATTCCAGGTATCATCTGGCTGCGTCTTAATTCGTTCAGATAACCTTTGCTTCGGAGTTCCCGTTTTACTCCTTTGAGGGTCTGTGCTAATGCCATGGATATCACTCCCTTATATATATAGCTAAACTTAGCTGGCACACTTACGTTTAATTATAGCAACCAGGGATCAACCTGTCCAAAATACGGCTAGGCTTCAAATAATTTGCTCACCGACAGATCTTCGTGAATTCTTAAAATTGCCTCGCCTACCAAGGGGGCTATTGACAATACGGTCATATTGGGAAGGCGCTTGTCCTCCTCAGTGGGAATAGTATTGGTTATTACTATCTCCCGGAAGGGAGCTTTGGCCAATCGTTCAAGGGCTGGTCCGGAGAAAACCGGGTGGGTACAGCACCCATACACTTCTTTGGCGCCTTTTTCCATCATTACCTCGGCAGCGGTACATAGCGTACCGGCGGTATCGATAATGTCATCGATGATAATGACTGATTTACCCTGAACATCGCCTATAACATTCATTACTTCCGACACATTAGGGGCCGGACGTCTTTTATCGACTATGGCTATGGGAGCGCCCAGTTTGGCGGCTATATCCCGCGCTCGGGTTACTCCGCCTACATCCGGTGATAAGACTACCGCATTGTCAGTCAGTCCTTTGGTGCGAAAGTATTCAGCGATAGTCGGTACTCCCGGCAGATGATCCACCGGAATATCAAAAAAGCCCTGGATTTGGTTGGCATGAAGGTCTACGGCAACCACCCGCTGCGCACCCGCTTCTACTATTAAGTTGGCTACCAACTTGGCTGTTATCGGGTCGCGAGCCCGGCTTTTACGATCCTGCCGGCCATACCCGTAATAAGGGATCACAGCATTGATGCGCGAGGCTGAAGCCCGGCGGAAGGCATCAATCATTACCAATAATTCCATCAGATTTTCGTTGACCGGTGGACAGGTGGGCTGTACCACAAATACATCTACCCCGCGAACACTTTCGTGAATGCCACAGTTGATCTCTCCATCAGAAAAACGGGTTACCTGAGCATCCCCCACTGGAATTCCCAGGTAGCTTGCAATTTCCTCGGCCAATGCAGGGTTGGCATTGCCGGTAAACAGTTTCATCCTCCATCGGGACGCTTTCATGCCCAAACCTCCTAATGATCGCGTTTCTTTTTCCAGGGAATCACCCGTTGATCAGCCCTTTCCACTGCCAGAGAATGAGGTGGTACATCACGGGTAATAGTTGATCCAGCGCCGGTTACAGATGCTTCTCCAATCCTAACCGGGGCAACCAGATTAGTGTTGCTGCCAATAAAAGCATGGTCTTCGATTATGGTCGGGTGCTTGTGCTGACCATCATAGTTACAAGTAATGGTTCCAGCTCCTATGTTTACTTCCCGGCCCACCGTAGCATCTCCAACATAACTAAGGTGCGGTATTTTGCTCCCTGGTGCCACTGTGGATTGTTTAATCTCCACAAAGTCGCCTACTTTTACATGTTCCTGCAAAATTGTTCCCGGGCGCAGATATGCGTAAGGACCGATAACACAGTCATCGCCAATATCAGCTTCCTTTACCCGGGAACTTTCTATAATAACTCTATGGCCTATGCGGCTGTCGTTGATATTGGTCCAGGGACCGATCTCACAATCTTCCCCAATACTGGTCTTTCCCTGAATTATAGTAAAAGGCAACACAACAGTATCACAGCCAATGGTTACATCGCTATCAACAATAATCGTATCAGGCTCAACCAGGGTTACGCCATCCCTCATCAGCTGAAGGTTTTTACGGCGGTGCAAGATTTTTTCGACCTGGGCTAGCTGTACGCGGTCATTTACTCCATGGATTTCTTCCGGCTCAGCTGCCGACATCACCTCTACACGGCATCCTTCGCCTTTTAGTATTTCCAGGGTATCGGTTAAATAGTATTCTCCCTGTGCATTGAGGGGCTGCAGCTGCTGCAATACTCTAAAGACCGCACTAGCTTGAAAACAATAAATACCCGAATTGATTTCCGTTACTTGCTTTTCCTCCGGGGTGGCATCCTTTTCTTCTACTATGCGCAAAAAGGAGCCCTTTTCATCCCGCAGAACCCGCCCGTATCCGGCGGGCTGATCTAAGAAAGTAGTAAGTACGGTTGCTTGGGCCTGACACTTTTGGTGATGTTCCAGCAGTGCTTTTAAGGTGGAGGCCCTCAGCAAGGGAGTATCTCCGGCTAATACCAGGACCGTGCTGTCCGGGTCAACCGTACCTTCGGCTTGGCGCAGTGCATGGCCGGTTCCTAGCTGCTGTTCCTGGATCACGAATTTCACCGGCTGTCCGGCAAAAAAATTTTCCACATGTTCGCGTCCATGGCCTACCACAATGATTATATCTTCAATTCCTGCGGCTCGCACGGCATCCACTACATGGGCTACCAGCGGCTTACCGGCGGCTTTATGCACCACTTTGGGCAGCTTGGACCTCATTCGTACACCTTTTCCTGCCGCTAAAATTACAGCAGTACACGACACTTTCTCCACCTCTTTGCCCATCCTAAAAAGATAGAATTCATATTACATCTATATGTTAATAGCGATAATATGACATCCGTATTATAACCCTAACTTGACATTTTTTCTCAAATTTTTTTGAGATATTTGTTAAATTTTTTCATCTTTAAATCTATTCTCGCTTAAAAGGACACTTCTCTTAAATGCTCCTGGGCTAACAGCAGATCACTAGGTTTGTCCACATCCACACCAATTTCAGCATAATCCGAAATCAACGCTCGTCCTTTTATGCCGGTCATCTGATAGAAGCGGCGCTCCACCGCAGGAATCGTTAGCCTTCTCATCAAATAGCTGATCACCAGTCCCAATCCGAACAGTCTGGCCATGGCGATAGGGTTTTTGCGCCTTTCCACCAGTTTGACAGCCAAATCCAGACCTCGTTCAATTACGTCACTGCGAATTAAAAACAGGTTGCCGCCCGTAAAAATCCCCTCTTTGAGGCGTACATAGGTACGGGTGACCCCTGGAAATTTAGCTTCATTTACCGCTTTACTGGTAACCGGATAGCAAAAATCCGCTCCTAGTTTGGCACAGCGAGTGAGAAAATCTTCAATGGCTTCCCTGGTTATGAAAGGGATATCCGTCGGCAGAATCAGCACCTGCTCACTGATGCCCTTTTCTTGCAGTACTTTAACTGCCGCTGCAAAACTCTCTACTGCATTATTGCCTCCATTGACAAAGTAAAGGTTTTCTTCGCGGCTGAAAATATTGCGCAGGGAATCAACCGGTCCGCTTATAACAATCTTGCCAATCATCGGGCTGGCTGCCAGGGCTTGATATACATAATATATCATGGGATATTTTCCAATGAGTATTAATGCTTCGTTGTCGTAGGGTGCAATTTTTTTTAATTCGCTGCTGCTTTCACCGCCAGCCAGAATGACTGCGTCATATGCCATTACCGTAATACCTCCATCAGTCGGACAGGGCAAGCCCATCCTTTTTAATCGCTTCAATCATACTGTTTTCAGCGTTCTCTATATGCTCACGGGCAACCTGCTGAGCAATCTGGGGATCACGGGATTGTATTGCCTCCACTATGCTGCGGTGTTCCTCTAAAGACCGCTGCATACGACCGGGATAAGCCAGGGAAGTAGTACGATAGCGCTGAATCTGTTCGCGGAGATTACTGATCATACTGGTCAGGCGTTGATTACGACTGGCTTTATAGATAGCCTCATGGAACAAGGTATCTACCTTTACCAACCTCTCCATATCCTGATTTGCTATGGATTCAGCTTTTTCCGCCACCAGCCGTTCCATTTCCTCCAACTCTTCATCGGTGATTCTTTCGGCGGCCAGTCCAGCAGCCAATGCTTCCAGCGCTGCCCTGATTTCAAAAACATCGGCAATATCCTTAAAAGAAATATCTGCTACATAAGCACCTTTGCGGGGAACCATAACTATGAATCCTTCCAATTCCAGTTTGCGAAGGGCTTCTCGTATGGGTGTACGGGATACTCCCAGTTCTTCCGCCAATTGGATTTCCATCAGTCGTTCCCGGGGTTTTAAAGTTCCGTTGATAATGGCTTCCCGGATGGCATCCAGGACCAGTTCCCGCAACGGTTTATAGGACTCTAGGTTGACCGGTTGCAGACGTTTCTCTTCCATGTGGATTTCCTCCCATCATAAGATGTCACCAAAAAGATTTCCTCTTCGCAGATTTGGAATTCGTACCAGGCCTGTTCAGCGCTGGCCTTATCCTTGAATAGGCCAAACACAGTAGGTCCACTTCCGGACATGAGAGCTTTGAGAGCTCCCCATCTGATCAAACGCGTTTTTATCTGATCAATCTCCTGATAAAGAGCTGCGGTCACTGTTTCCAACACATTTTCCATCGCCCGGCTTATACCTATAATATCACAGTGATGCCAGCCTTCCAAAAAAGCTTTGGTATCAGGCGGATTGCTTACCTTGGCCATGTCAAAACGTCGGTAAACCTCAGCTGTGGAAACGGAAAATCTTGGCTTAACCAGTAAAAAATGGAGCTGCAAGTTGGGGGAAAGGGGTTCCAATATCTCTCCCCGGCCTCGAGCCAGGGCCGTCCCCCCCTGCAGGCAGAAAGGTACATCTGATCCAATCCTTGCCCCCATAGCCATTAATTGTGGCGGGGATAAATTCAGATTATACAGAGCATTGATTCCCTTCAGCACGGCAGCTGCATCAGTGCTGCCCCCAGCTAGTCCAGCGCCTAAAGGAATATTCTTGTCTATATGAATGGAAACTCCGCCCCGGTCCGGGCATTCTTCCAGGATGGTCTGGGCTGCTTTATAGGCAAGATTCAGTTCACCGGCAGGCAATTCGGGACAATTGCTGCTGACTTCTATACCCCCAGGCATGGCAGTAATAGTTAAGCGGTCCACCAGACTAATCTGATGCATTACTGTTTCTAACTCATGATACCCGTCTTCGCGCTTGCCTTTTATGTCCAGGGTGAGGTTGACCTTAGCAGGGGCCTCTACCACCAATTGCTGAGTCATCAAGCGTCCTCCCTTTGCTGTTATTAATTATAACGAGCAGAACAAAAAAAGGGAACGGGACAAACCCGTTCCAGCAAGAGGGGGGAAAGAATATCAGGATGAGATTAAGGCTGGTCATAACCAGGTTGTACCTGGTTTTGATTATACAGACGACTGATACGTGCCCCCTGGGGCAGGAGTTCCAAGCATTTTAGAGTGATTTGCGCATTCTGACTGTTTCCCAGGCTGAGCCCCTCATCGGAGGAGGAAACCATACATAAAGGCGGAAAGAGCACACACCACCAGTTTTGGCCCTGGCCCTGGCCAATGACTACACGGACCGCCTCATAATTGCCCTGGGGTAAAACCAGATTTCCATAGGTTTTGGTAGGGAACTGGTATTCTCCCATTTCCACCTTAACAGGATAGCTGTACCCCCAATCAGCTACCACCTGGCGAGCAGTCTTTTCTATCACTGCTTTATTCCGCACAGCCCGGTCCCAGGCTTCCTGCTTGCTGGCTGCTGTGCTGAACTCGCTCTGCATTACTTCCACAATCCGGTTCTTTACTTCCATTTTCAAGGCCTGGTCAGCCAGACTATCACTATTTGCAATTACGTGCAGCCGCAGAACACTGTCCTGCAGCGGAATCTGCTGCTGCTGGTTCCACCAAAAACTGCCCATGATTACAGATAACAGTAAGACAACATAAAGCCATTTTTTCATTACATTTCCCCCCTCTATGCAGTAAGTATTTCCAAATAGGCAGTTTTTTAACCGCGATAAGTAAATTAGCATGGCCACGAAAAATCTTTTTTATGGAGAAATGCCGAAAAAACGGGCTTTCTAGCATTGACTTTGTTTGTGAATGTGATTACAATTGCGTTAAGAAGGATTTGCTGTGGCTTTTCCCCACAGGCAAGTTCAACCACATACACTTTCCAAATTCCCCCCCCCGGGAATTAGAGACATCACCAGGCCATGATGGTGGTGTCTCATCCTTTTCTGGGGTTGTCTGAGGTATGGGTTGTTTATAGCTTTTGAATTCTTTGCAGGGCTTCGGTAATGCGGGATGCTTCGACGGTAAGCGCTATGCGGAAATATCCTTCACCATACTGGCCATAGCCATTGCCGGGGGTAAGAATAACCTGAGCCTTCTCTAAAATATACTCACAGTAGCCGGCGGAAGTATATCCAGGGGGAACTTTAACCCACATATAAAAGCCACCCTGGGGAGCTTGAAATGACCAGCCTAATTGGCGCATTCCTTCTATAGCCGCATCGCGCCGCTCCTGGTACATTTTCCTTAACTGGTCCACACTGTCCTGGGGTCCCTCCAAAGCAGCAATTCCTGCATACTGAATAGCCTGAAAAACACCGGAGTCAACATTGGACTTAAAGCGTCCCATTACTTCAACGGCTTCCGGGTTCCCTGCCATCCAACCGACTCTCCAACCAGTCATATTGTAGGTCTTGGAAAGTGAGTGAAACTCCACTCCCACTTCCTTGGCACCAGGAATCTCCAAAAAGCTGGGGGCCTGATAACCGTCAAAAGATATTTCTGAATAGGCAGCATCGTGACACACCAGGATATCATAACTGCGGGCAAATTCCACTACCTTCCGGTAAAATTCCCGGTCGGCTACTGCTCCGGTGGGATTGTTGGGATAATTGATAAACATGAGCTTGGCTTGCTTGGCTACGTGGTCTGGAATGTCTTCCAATACCGGCAGGTATCCATTTTCCTCCTTCAAAGGCATAATGTAAGGAGTGCCGCCGGCTAGCTGGGTACCAATACCGTACACAGGATAACCAGGGTCCGGCACCAGGTTAATATCACCGGCATCCAGATAAGCCATGGAAATATGGGCAATACCTTCTTTAGATCCCAGCAATGATACTACTTCCGTGGATGGGTCCAGATCGACTCCGAAGCGGCTTTGGTACCAACGGGACACAGCTTCACGGTAACGCAGCAATCCTACTGAACTGGGATACTGGTGGTTGGCGGGATCATGGCTGGCTTGAACCAAAGCCGCAATAATATGCTGAGGAGTGGGCTGATCCGGATCGCCAATCCCCAGGTTTATGACATCCAAGCCTTGTTGACGAGCCGCCTCAATTTTTTTCTCTATACGAGCAAAAAGATAAGGGGGCAGATTCTGCATGGCAGTGCTTTCTTTCATAACTTCAGCCTCCTTTAGCTGCTTTTCATTTAGGCTCACTAATAGCACCCCGAAATACCTCGGTGGCCGTCCCCGTCATATAAACATGGTTATTGATGTTGTTCCATTCTATCCACAGGTCACCGCCGGGCAGGTAAACCTGGGCTTCTCGTTCGGTTTTACCCAGCAGATGACAGGCTACCAGTGCAGCGCAAGCCCCCGTGCCACAAGCTAGGGTAATGCCGGCTCCTCTTTCCCATACCCGGACCTTTATTTCCGTTTTGCTGCGTATTTGTACAAACTCCACATTGGTGCCTGCTGGGAAGTGAGGGGCCTTTTCCAACCTGGGTCCCCAGATATCCAGAGGTACATGGTCTATATTTTCCACCAGAATGACAGCATGAGGATTGCCCATTGAAACAGCGGTGACATTAAAGCATTGGCCCTCCAAGGTTATAGCTAGCTGGTTGTTGCCTGTTGCTCCCTGGACGGGAATATCTGCCGGATTTAGGATAGGTTGCCCCATATCAACCCGCACCTTAGGTGGAGAGGAAGAAATTATTTGTATCCACCGGGGGCCAGCCAGGGTCTGAACCGAAAACTCATCCCTGGTAATCAACCCGCGCTGGCGGGCGTAGAGAGCCACACAGCGAATACCATTGCCGCACATTTCCGCTTCCGAACCATCTCCATTGAAGATACGCATAAAAATGTCTTGTGCTTGGCCGGGTCCGGTAACCAGTATTCCATCGGCCCCGATACCGAAATGGCGGTCACACCAGGCTCTGGCCACATTCTGAAACTCCGAGGCCCGGTCAAATGACTCCGCTTCCACCACAATAAAGTCATTGCCAAGCCCGTGCATTTTGGTAAAATTCATCCGTTATTACCACCTCCATTGTTGTCAGGGTAGCGGGATTATTGTGATTGTCACCTGTAGAACAGGCCATGATGAATGAAAACATCGCTGCACGGTTTCAGCAGGGTATTAGCCGGGCGAGTGACATACGACGAGCCGTTGCCACCCTCTGCGAAACTAATGCCTCCGAATCGGAGCGAGAAACAGGATGTTTCGAGCAGCGAAGACTGAGTGAATGGATGCCGAATTCTTCAGCGGTTCGTTTCGCACCGAAGTAAGCCAATATGTTGCTGTCTGTTAGTCTTGGAGCGAGCCGGCTAATACTCCTGCATCCTGGCTAACAACTGCTAAGCCGTGGTTAGCGCAGAGCGGCATAGAGATTGCTTCGTCGCTGCTCTCCTCGCAATGACACGCGTGATAGCTTCTTGAACCAAGCCTGCGCTATGTCATCGCGAGGCACCAAGTGCCGTGGCGATCTCATTCAATTACCTGCAATCCTTGTTTGAGATTGCTTCGTGGCTGCGCTCCTCGCAATGACACGCGTGATAGCCTCTTGAACCAAGCCTGCGCTATGTCATCGCGAGGCACCAAGTGCCGCGGCGATCTCATTCAAATACCTGCAATCCCGGTTTGAGATTGCTTCGTCGCTGCGCTCCTCGCAATGACACGTAAGATAGCTTCTTTGAACCAAGCCTACACTATGTCATCGCGAGGCACCAAGTGCCGCGGCGATCTCATTCAATTACCTGCAATCCCGGTTTGAATCGAGTAGGGTGCAGCTGCAGTAGCTTGCTGCAGCAACATCCCTCTCACAGAACCGTACGTACGGGCCTCGTATACGGCTCCTGGCAAACCTTATCTTTCGTAATAGAATGACAAAGTACCGGTCTTGTACGTTCC
>JAKPGY010000234.1 GCA_029550685.1 Bacillota bacterium | reverse complement strand
AATAAAGATATTTTTGAACTCTGCGGCGACAATGTGATTTACGAGATATCCCTGAAACAAGCTATCGAGAGAGATATACTGGTACCATTCCGCTATTATGCCATCTATGACCCCACTGATTACGACAAAGTTGAATTTGTGAACGGGAGATATGTAATAGAGGATCTGGAAAGAGAGCTGTCGCACACGGATAGGGCTGATTTGATATTGACCCACTACCAAAGACTGGCGGGAGAAAGAACCCTGGGATTCTGCGTGTCCATAAAACATGCTGAGTTTATGGCACAGTATTTTACCGAGCATGGAATTAAATCAGTTGCAGTTCACAGCGGACTGCCAGGCAACAACGGCTCAGCAGGCAGGCATGAGGCAGTTGAAATGCTGAAGAACGGTAATATCCAAGTTATCTTCGCGGTAGATATCTTTAACGAGGGTGTCGATATCCCGGTTGTGGATACCGTAATGTTCCTGCGGCCAACAGAGTCCTATGTGGTTTTCCTGCAGCAGTTAGGCCGGGGGCTGCGTAAACATCAAGATAAACATTATCTAACCGTGATAGATTTTATCGGGAATTATAAAAGAGCTCACTATGTACCCTTGATACTTGCCGGTGAAAACCCGTGGACTTCACAAAAACCGGTTGTACGTAACCCGGAAGAATACAACATGCCCGAAGGCTGCATGATTAATTTTGATTTTCGCATAATTGATCTTTTCCAGGAGTTGGCTACTCACGATCCTAAGCCTATCAGGATGCGGGATACCTATTCACGCCTCAAGCAAGCGCTGAAAAGACGTCCAACCAGAGTAGACATCTATGAAGGAAGTGATATGCCCATAAGGGAATACCTGAAAGACGGTTGGCTTAGGTTTCTCAAACAAATGGGGGATTTGGACCCTACGGAAGAAAGCTGGCTGGGAACGGCTGCAGAGGAATTCCTGAAAGAGATCGAGAAGACTCATATGACCAAGGCATACAAGGTTCCCACCATTACTACATTCTTAATTGGTGGCACTATAGTTCCGAGGGTACACCTTGATCAGATAGCGGAGAAAATAAGGAGTTTTTACTTTGATAATCCCCTCCACCAAAAGGACCTGAATGATTCCAGTAACCGTAATTGGAGGAACTGGGGACTTAAGGAAATTGCCAGTCATGCCAGGAAAAATCCGGTTAACTTCCTCAGCCGGGGGCGATTTTTCCACTATGATGAAATAAACAAGGTAATGTATATAGACTCTTCTGTTGAACCATTCCTGTCCCCAGAACTTGCGGCTCATGTGGATGATATCCTAAACTACAGGAGAATTGACTACTTCCGGAAGCGGTTTAAAGATTAATACAGAAAGGTGATGAACAGAATGAAGAAATATTACAACAAACTGGTTCGCGACAAAATTCCCGAAATTATCGAAGCAGCAGGAAAACGTGCAGAGATACGCATAGCAGACGATTCCGAATATGCCAATCTGCTCAGACAGAAATTACTTGAAGAAGTCGATGAATACATGCAAAGCACTAACCCTGATGAGCTGGCGGATATTATAGAGGTAATCATTTCTCTAGGAGCTCTGCATAACCTGTCCGTTGATGCCCTGATGCAAATAGCGGCAGGAAAGAGGGAAAAAAGAGGTGGTTTTGAAAAGGGGATCGTTCTGTTAAGTGTTGATGAATAATACTATGGGTACTCCAATTTTTGGGCCTATCCCGAACTTTGTGTAAAGTCCAAATGGACTTAGAATAAGGCGTTTTAATTTTAGGGGCAGTCTCCCGTAAGAAGTCAGCTGCCCCTTTAGATTTGCATTATACTTTAATGGTTTTTGTTGTCAATCCTCAGCCGATCCGGTTTTCAAAATAGATTTCCAGCTGGGAATGGATTCTACCCCAATCCTGTCGCCGGCCAGTCCACTTTTTAGTTATGTCGATCATAGCCAGGCACAGCATTTTTAATAGACTATCATCTGTTGGAAATACAGATTTGCTTTTGGTCACTTTACGGAGTTGGCGGTTGAATCCTTCGATGGCATTGGTCGTATAGATAAGCTTTCGAACTTCTTCAGGGTATTTGAAATAAGTGGCTAGATTGGCCCAGTTGTTTCGCCAGAAAAGCCCAATTTTAGGATATTTGCTACTCCATTTTTCTTCGAAGCTGTCCAGTTCATAAAGGGCGGTGTAACCGCTAAACTAAAATGGACAGAAAGCAACAAATAAGAATGAACAATATTTACCACAATCCTCCAAAATGGCTATGATGGAACTGGAAATAAAACAGCTTTCATCATAGCAAAGGAGGATAAAATGAACATCACAGA
>JAKPGY010000222.1 GCA_029550685.1 Bacillota bacterium | reverse complement strand
GTAGCCAAGTTGGCTCCGAAGCCAATATACACACCAGCTAATATACCCATAACTACCATTTTCAAGAAAGGCATTTCTGCCTTGGTTTTGCCGGCATTACATACTGCTGCGGCAACTTCTGCAGGAGTTAAAAAATTCATCCCATTCCCTTCCTTTCAGTTAATTTGCTTTCTTCCGAAATAACTGCTTGTATTTTGTCAATCCGAGCAGCAGAAACCTTATATTCTGGTATTTTGGCTACTGGATCCAGCAGTTCGGATTGAGTCAGCCAGTTTGCAGCAGCTTCCTCGAAATGGAAAGTGGTAAACACCACGTCAGGTCTTAGCCTATCGGTTACCTGGGTTTTTATTTCAATGCTGCCCCGGCGAGTGGATAAACGTACCCGCTCACCATCAGCGATACCGAGTTTAGATGCCAATTCAGGATGTACTTCCAGTTTGGCTTCAGGAACATGTTCATCCAAAGCCTGGCAACGTCTGGTCATAGTACCGGTATGATAGTGGAAGAGAGAACGCCCCGTGGTAAGAAGCAGAGGATACTCTTCATCGGGCAGTTCGAAAGGTGCTTTGTATTCTATAGCACTGAAGGCACCTTTGCCCCGGGTGAAGTTCCCATCCTTATGCATGATTGCGGTACCAGGATGTTCAGGCGTTGGGCAAGGCCATTGCAAACCTTTTCCTTCCAGGCGTTGATAGCTCATACCGGCGTAAGAAGGTGTAAGGCTGGTTATTTCTGCAAAGATTTCCTCAGCAGAAGCGTAACTCATGGGATATCCCATACGGGTAGCCAGATCACATATAATTTCCCAATCAGCACGAGCTTGGCCGGGAGGATTAGCCGCTTTGCGCACTCTTTGCACCCTACGTTCAGTATTGCTGAAGGTACCATCTTTTTCCGCAAAACAGGCACCCGGCAGTACCACATCAGCTAACTGAGCTGTTTCTGTCAGGAAAATATCCTGGACCACTAAGAAGTCCAGATTTTTCAGCGCTTCCTCAACATGGTGCAGGTCGGGATCGCTCATCATGGGATTTTCGCCCATAACATACAGAGCTTTAATCTCCCCGTGGTGAGCTTTATTGATGGTCTCAGTTAGTGTCAGCCCATTCTTGTCAGGCAGTTTAACCTTCCAGGCTTCTTCGAATTTAGCCCGGGCGGCTTCATTGGTTACCGCCTGATAGCCGGTATATACGTTGGGCAGACAGCCCATGTCGCAAGCTCCCTGCACATTGTTCTGACCGCGCAGGGGATCAACACCTGCTCCGGGACGGCCAATATTTCCGGTTACCATAGCCAAGTTACATACTGATTTGACATTATCCGTTCCGGTGCTATGCTGAGTTAACCCCATAGCATAGCAGATGGTAGCTGGACCAGACTGGGCATATAAACGAGCCGCTTTGCGAATATCCTCAGCTGGTACTCCGGTAATGGTTTCAGCATATTCCGGTGTATAACTGCTGACCACCTTGGCCATCTCCTCGAAGCCTTCCGTATGCTCTTCAATAAACTTCTGATCGGCCAGGCCTTCGGAGATAATAACATTGATCATGGCATTTAGTAAAGCCACATCACTGCCAGGCAAATGAGGCAGATATACATCAGCAACAGAGGCCAAATCAGTGTATCGGGCATCGGCTACAATAAGTTTAGCCCCATTATATAGCACATTTTTCTTAATCTTCATACCGATAACCGGATGATTCTCGGTTGGGTTGGAACCAATTACGAATATACAGCGGGCATCTTTTTCCAACTCCCCAATAGAGTTAGTCATAGCTCCGCTGCCAAATGCTGCCCCCAGACCGGCGACAGTTACCGAGTGTCAGAGGCGGGCACAGTGATCCACATTATTGGTTCCCAATACCGCACGGGTAAGTTTTTGCGCCAGATAGTTCTCCTCATTGGTTACCCGGGCGGATGAGAAAAAGGCCAGAGAATCCGCCCCATACTGATCCTTTATTCCTTGGAGCCGTTGGGCTACCAGATCCAGGGCTTCATCCCAGGATGCTTCACGGAATTCATCATTTTCTTTAATCAAAGGTGTGGTTAAACGATCCGGTGAGTTAATGAAATCCCATCCAAAGCGCCCCTTAACACACAAAGCACCCTTGTTGACAGGACTCCAGTTTTCATCGCGGTTGGAAGATACTCCTACCACCCGGTCATCCTTAACATTCAACTCCAGAGTGCACCCTGTGCCGCAGTAAGTACAGGTGGTCAGTACCTTATCAATTTCAAAGGCCCGGCCCTGGCCGGCACTGACTTTGCTGGTCAGTGCACCAGTAGGACATACCATTACGCACTGCCCGCAGAATACACAGGGGGAATCCTCCAGGTAGCCGTCAAAAGCGGTGGCGATTTTGGCATGGTGACCACGATGTTCTACATTGATGGCACGGGCTACTGTAATTTCTTCACAGGCTCGTACACAACGGGTGCACATGATACACTTGTTGTAATCTCTTTCCAAGAAAGGATTGGGGTCATCAATAGTGTATATGTGACGTCCACCATCCTGAAAACGACTTTCTTTAATGCCGTATTCGTAGCAATAATCCTGGAATTTACAATCTCCGTTCTTATCACAGGTTTGACAGCTGAAATCATGCCGGGCTGCCAGAAGTTCCAAGATAACTTTGCGAGCTTCTATGATATCGGGGCTGTGGGTTTCGATTACCATGCCTTCTTCGGCTGGAGCCACACAGGAAGCCAGGTATAAAGGCCGGTTTTTACATTCCACTATACACATTCTACAGGATCCAGCCAGTCTTAGGTCCGGATCGTAGCACAAAGTAGGTACTTCAATGCCGTTCATCTGACAAGCCTGAAGCAACGTACTGCCGCGAGGAACTTCGACCTCTCTGCCATTAATGGTAAGGCGGATCACTTTTCATCCCCCTTTCTTCATGAGATTGCTGCGAGTAATCGCCGCTGGTAATCTTCACGGAAATGTTCTAAAGTAGTAAGGATAGGGGTCGGTGCTGCTTGTCCCAGACCGCATAGGCAGGCTTTAGTCATCACTTGGGAAAGAGTGGTTAAATTCTGCACATCGTCTGGGGTAGCCCGACCCGCTTTTATCTTTTTCATCAGTTCATAGCTGCGGAATGTTCCTTCCCGACAAGGATTGCATTTACCGCAGGATTCATGCTCAAAAAACTTGGCTATGCGGGTTACAACATCAACCATATCGCGGGTTTCATCCATTACGAATACTGCTCCGGTACCCAGAGTAACCCCAGCATTACGCATGGAATCAAAATCCAGAGGAGTGTCTAAAAGATGTTCCGGTATAAAAGCTCCGGAAGTACCGCCGATTTGAACAGCTTTAAAACGTTTACCGTTAGGAATTCCGCCCCCCAAATCAAATATAAGTTCCCGAATAGTAGTATCGGTAGTGACTTCAAAAGCTCTGCGGTTCACTACATCACCAGTTAAGGTGAATACTTTGGTACCAGGGTAAGATGGGGATCCAATACTGGCAAACCATTCCGCTCCGTTTTTGATAATAGCGGCAAGGTTGGCGAAGGTTTCCACATTGTTTACCACAGTTGGTTTACCCCATAAACCGGCTACTCCCGGAAAAGGCGGTTTGAAACGCGGTTCTCCACGGTGACCCTCTATAGACTCTATCAAAGCGGTCTCTTCTCCGCACACATAAGCTCCGCCGCCCATACGGACTTCGATGTTAAAGTCACCCAGCAAACCACTTTGTTTGGCCTGCTCTATGGCACGATTGAGGTGTTCAACCACATAGGGATACTCTCCCCGGCAGTAAATGTAGCCTTGCTTAGAGCGAATGGCATGAGCACAAATAGCCATACCTTCCAGAAGCAGATGAGGATCATTCTCAACAATGGTGCGGTCCTTATATGTTCCTGGTTCACCTTCGTCCAAGTTGCATACTACATAGGTTACCGGGGCTGATTCCGGAACGAATCCCCACTTCATGCCGGCGTTAAAACCTGCCCCTCCCCGGCCGCGCAGTTTGGAATTACGCACCAGTTCAATTACTTCCTTAGGGCCCATAGTGCGAGCTTTTTCCAGTGATTTATAACCACCTGCGTTCAGGTAATCGTCCAAGCTGGCTGGATCAATTTTACCAGCATTAGCCAGAACGATACGGTATTCCTGGGCCATGATTTCCCTCCTTTCTGGTTAGGTACACTGGGCTAGAACAGAGGCTATCTTGTCAGGGGACATATTTGGATAAGGCACACTATTAATGGTAATTACAGGAGTCTCTTGACATTGGCCAACACATTCAGTAAGTTCCAAGGTAAACTTACCATCGGGGGTGGTCTGTCCTACTTTTATGCCCAGAGTATCTTCCAGGGCTTTGAGCACTTCATCTGCTCCCGCCACATGGCAGGGGGCGCTTTCACACATGCGGATGATATATTTCCCCCTTTTCTCTACCGACAGGTAGGAATAGAAGGTAGCCACGCCGTAAGCTTGAGCTTCAGAAACACCAAATACCCGGGCGGCTTCCAGCACTGCTTCCCGGGGGATGTAGTTAAACTCCTTTTGTATCGCATGGTAGGCCTCAATCAGACCTCCAGGTTTGTCACGATAATTGACTAAAATGGTACTGATATCCACACATTCACCTCCCCTCATACCATGTGTACACTCCTTAATATATATGAGTTTTCGACATAAGCAATGTTGTATCCTTTACAAAACTATTAATTATTGCTAAAAAAGTAGGTAGATATAACAAAAAGTTATAGAATATATTTATAGAGTAAATAATAGAGGCTAAAAATCGCCATTATCGCTGGTACATAAAAAAATAACTTCCTCATTGGTTGTGAGCAATGAATTAAATTGAGGGGATGGATGCAGGGGGGAAAGTAAAATAAGTTTATGACCACAATAAAAATCCCCGCATAGCGGGGAAGGATTGATTTAATAAAAGTGATGCGTGTTAGGATACCAAGCTAACAAATTTTGCGGTGGTTAAATATCCAGTTTATTGATTATTAATCCGGTGATTAGCTTGGGATAGAAGTAGGTGGATTTTTGGGGCATTTTGTCTCGAGCCTGAGCTACGTCTATAATCTCCTTAACCTGGGTGGGATTCAGCAGGAAACCCAGCTGGTAGTTGCGGTTTTTTATCTGGTCAATCACCCATTCTTCACTGCGGCTGTAGGCTAGGTTTTCCTGACTGCGGCGCTGGGCTTCTCCGATTCCCAAGATATTATCCAGAATTAGATTGTCCAGAATAGCCACATCAAGAGCTTTCCAGGAGGAAGAGCGCTCAGCAGGCAGAAGGGCGGCAGCTTTTTCCCAGTCTTTGAGAGATATAAGGTATAGATATTCATCCGCAGCCATACCGAAAACGTGGTGCTCCCTTTGTTCTTCCAGTCTGGTCATCAGCTGGGGCAGGTCACCCAGGGAACCACATTCCTGTATCTCAAAAAGATCGGTCAAACGTTCCTGGATGGACCTGATACTGAAATCGCTTAAATTGCCCACTACTCTATGGGTGGGTAATACCAGCAGGCCTGGGTCATAGACATTAACCAGGGTAGTGAGTATATAATCGTATCCCGCCTGACCTTGTTCCTGCATTTCCTGGGCATATTCCAGAGCTGTTTCATAACGGTGATGCCCATCAGCAATATAGATCTGTTTTTCCTGGAAAAACTTCACAACTCTATCAATGACACTTCTATTTTGAATTACCCATATTCGATGGGCTTCCCCGGCTTCGTCAATAATATCGATAACGGGTGGCTGGCCTTTAATTTCCCCTCGCAGCAATTGGGCGACTTCCTGATGGGGATCAAAATAAAGTCCGAATATGGAACTGAAATTACTGCGGGTAGCCCGCATAAGCTGCAAGCGATCAGCCTTGGGTTTGGATAGGGTTTCCTCGTGAGGCAAAACAACACCGGATTCATAGGGTTCTACTTTGAGACCGGTTACCAGGCCTGTACGGATCATGCGTTTTCCTTTGACGGTATATTCCTGTTCATAGAGATATAAAGATGGCTGGGGTTCGGGAATAAGAACTTCTTCTTCCAGCCATTTTTCCAGATAATGATTAGCCCGGGAATAACGGTTATTGGTCGCTGTGTCCTGGGGGTAGGTCAATCCCAGTTCCAAGCGAATCACATTAGCAGGATGCTGGGCATAATAACGGGCTTGAGCAATATCATCTATAACATCGTAGGGTGGTGTAACCACTTGGGAAAGATCACTTATTTTGTCTGGGTTGTAGCGTAATCCCCGGAAAGGAATTATGGTGGCCATGAATATATATTCCTCCTTAATATGGCATTACAGGCATTTATATTGTTCAATTTTATTATATGGACCATGGTAATGCAATGGATTTGCTTGATTTCAGCCTTCGATAGTGTTTAAATTAGTAAATATGGGCAGAACCTTGAGGAGGTTTGGACTTGTCAGCTGATTATCACGTACATGTAATTGCTCATGGTGAATACCAGTACAGTGAAGAATGGCTCAACCGTTATCTGGAAAGGGCTAAGCAGAGAAGAATTCGAGCCATCGGGCTGGTTGAGCATGATGAATACCGGGATAGAGTTGACTGGGATTTGATTAAAAGTTTGAGAGGTCCTGAGCTTCATGTAGCCTGTGGATTAGAAATAGACTTCCTTCCTGGCCGGGAAGAGACGATAAAAGAGATGCTGAGTCAGTATCCACTGGATTTTGTAATAGGGTCGGTGCATTTTATTAATGGTTGGCCCTTTGATCATCCTGATTATCGCCAGCAATTTGCATCGGCTGATATTGATCAAGTATATGGCGATTATTTTGAGCTTATGGATAAAATGGTCCGTTGCGGTTTATTTGATATTGTGGGCCATTTGGATCTTATTAAACTATGGGGGCACCGTCCGGTAATAAAAAATTCGTTACAGTATGCTCTACCAGTTTTACATAGTATAAAAGCGACAGGAATGATAATAGAAATAAACAGTGCGGGAATCAGAAAACCGGTGAGGGAAATGTATCCTTCACTGGATATAATAGGTGAAATGTTTCGTTTGGGTCTACCTGTTACCATGGGTTCAGATGCCCATCATCCCGATCAGGTGGCTGAAGATTTTGCAGATATATCTCAAGCTTTATGGAATATTGGTTATAGGAGAGTAGTGGCTTTACGGGGACGAAAAACTTTCCCCCTGCCACTAACAATATAAAAGGAGATAGAATTTGTGAGCAGCGTAGCATGGTTATTAATTAGCCTGGGCGTAATATTAGTAGGAGCAGAGGTATTTGTTAACGGAATTGAATGGCTGGGGAAAAAACTTAATTTGTCTGAAGGTGCCGTAGGCAGTGTCCTGGCTGCTGTAGGAACTGCACTGCCGGAGACCTTGATTCCTATAATTGCCATTGTATTTTCCGGAGGTTCGGCTGGTCACGAAATAGGTATCGGTGCTATACTGGGAGCTCCACTGATGTTGTCCACACTGGCTATGTTTGTAACCGGTGTTGCGGTGGTGGCTTTTCAGAGAAGACGTGTTCATGGAGCCAAAGTAGTAGCTGATTACTCTACAATGAGCAGGGATCTGGCGTTCTTCGTACTGGTATTTGCCGTGGCAGTACTTTCTGGGCTTATACCACCCGCGTACCGCAGTATACAGCTAATTATTGCTGCTTTGCTGGTTGTATCGTATTTTTGGTATGTCCTGGTACTGGTACATGAGGAACGGGATATTGAAGCGGATGAGGAGATGCCCAAGTGCTATTTTGCTCCGAAGAAAAAGAATCCTCCTCTGCTGAGGATTTTGGTGCAGGTGCTGGCTGCTTTAGGATTGATAATTGTGGGAGCTAACCTATTTGTAGATTCTGTCAGCAACCTGGCTACTCTTTATGGAGTACCCGCATTTGTGCTGGCCTTAATCATTACTCCCATTGCTACAGAATTACCGGAGAAGTTTAACAGCATAATTTGGGTATCCCGGGAGAAGGATACCCTTGCTCTGGGTAATATCACCGGAGCTATGGTTTTTCAAAGTTCATTGATACCTGCCATAGGTATTGCTCTCACGGATTGGCAGCTAACCACCGGGGCTCTGCTGGCAGCAATTATTGCCCTGGCTTCAGCGGGGATATTATACTGGGAATTAAGAGCCAAGAAGCACATAAGTGCTCTCATGCTTCTATTGGGCGGAGTCTTCTACTTGTTATTCATACTGGGAGTAATTGAAGGATTCATAAGCTGGTAGAGGAGGATAAACGTGATGGTCGACAATAAACTTGAACAATTAGGGGCTAAACTACCGGAGATTCCTACAGCATTAGGGCTGTATCTGCCCGCTCAGAGAAGCGGTCAGTTTCTGTTTGTATCTGGTCAGCTGCCTATTGAAGATGGACAGGTAGCTTATCCTGGCAAACTGGGCCGGGAATTATCTATTGAGCAAGGACAGCAAGCCGCACGACTGGCAGCCCTTCGCTGTCTCGCTGTGGTTCGCTCCTGTATTAACGATTGGGATGAGGTAAACAAGATAGTGCGTTTGACTGGTTATATCCAAAGTGATGATGATTTCCACGATCAGCCGCTGGTGATTAATGCAGCCTCGGAACTGCTGGAATACTTATTCGGTGCAGGTGGAAAACATGCACGGATAGCTGTAGGAGTAAATGCTTTGCCTATGAACGCCTGTTGTGAAATAGAAATGATCGTGGAATTAAAATGAGACTGGACCGGAAAGAAAAGATTAATATAAAAAAACCGGATGGTTGCATCCGGCTCAGACTGTCAAAGAAGTCTATTAATGGTTAGAAGTTCGAGATTGCCACGCCCCTCCGGGGCTCGCAATGACACATAAGATGGCCTTCTGGTATGTCATCGCGAGGAGCGTAGCGACGTGGCGATCTCTTTTTAGCAA